>JBEAMP010000070.1:0-8506 GCA_041165905.1 Actinomycetota bacterium | reverse complement strand
ATGATGAAAGGCATTTTAAACTCATTGACATCTGTCATTGGTGTTTTCACAAAACCCGGTGAGACTGTTTGGATTAGAACTTTGCTTCCAACTAAATCAGCTCTGATTGATTCTAGAAAATTTAATTGTCCGGCTTTACTTGGCCCATAACCACTAGAGCCTGGCATTCCTCTAAATCCAGCAACTGAAGAGACGCCTATAAATGTTCCTGAATTCCTTGCAATCATTTTAGGTAATACTGCCGCTACGCATCTTGCTAAGCCAACCATGTTGGTGTTGTTATGTTGTTTGAAAACTTCTAAATCAAATTTTTGCACTGACATACGTTGCCAAAAACCTGCCATAACTAAAACTAAATCAAATTCACCATACTTTTCTTGGTATTCACTTGCAGCTTTTTCAACTGAAAGATCATCGGCAATATCAATTAGTAAATCACCTTTGCTGCGAGAAGATCTAACTACTTGCCAACTTTTGCTTTGCAATTCGTCAGCGACTGCGGCGCCAATTCCTGAAGACGCTCCAATTATCCAAGCTTTACGGCTCATAATTTTTCGAAACCTAACTGCCAAACATTTAGATGTCCGGCGCGGAACCCTGCTTCAGAGTAAGCAAGGTAGTACTGCCACATTCTTTCGAATTCTTCATCAAAGCCCAACTCTTTAACTTTTAAGCGGTTTTCCATGAATTTATCGCGCCATAGTTTTAATGTGAATGCATAATCCATTCCCATTGGGCGCTGATCAACTAATTTCATTTGGCCTTTAGTGAATTGATCAATTACTTCGCGTGAAGGAATGATTCCACCTGGAAATATGTATTTATGTATCCAGGTATATGCATGTTTTGAAGCTAGCAATCGATCATGCGGCATAGTGATTGCTTGTAGACCAAAACGGCCGCCTCGTTTTAAATGATTACCAATGGCATCAAAATAAGTTGGCCAGTATTTTTCGCCGACCGCTTCAATCATTTCAACACTAACCACAGCATCATATTCACCCTCTAAATCGCGATAATCTCTGATTTCTACCGTGATTAGGTTGCTCAATCCGGCTTTAGCAATTCTTTTATCTGCCAGTGCTTTCTGCTCTTTTGAAAGTGTTATCGAATGTACTTTGGCGCCGCGATAAGCCGCTTGCATTGCTAGCTGTCCCCAACCGGTACCAATTTCTAAGATATGCATCCCCGCTTTAACTCCAGCAAAATCTAAAATTCCTTCAATCTTTCGAATTTGTGCCTTTGCGAAATTATTCCAAATTGGAGTTTCGCCAGCAAAGTTTGCAGATGAATACATCATCGTTTCATCTAAAAATAATTGAAATAAATCATTCGATAGATCGTAATGTCTTGAAATATTAGACTTTGAGCCCTCTAAATTATTCTCTTCGTGTTTTGGTTGAAATGGTTCGAATAGCTTTCGGAATTTGCGCATCCAACCCGGAACAATATGTAATAACTTCTCCGCATAAGGTGTTAAGACTTCGGCTAAATCTGGTGACGCTGTCCATTCATTAGCCATGAATGATTCACCTAAACCAATTTTTAAATCATTACCTAAACGATTGTAAAAATTTTCGTCATTAATTTTCATTATCGGCAAATTTGGTTTATTTGGCCCCATTGTTTCGCCATTTGGTAAAACTACTTTTACCTCTACTGAAGGCGCGATTCTTCGATGTAATTGTTTAGCTACAGCTGCACGAATGTTCATAACATGCCATTCTGCTTTGGGTGAGCTGGTCTTGGAATGACTGGAAGCCTTCGTAACCATAACCAAATTCCGTGCGCGCGAATTCTGGCCATAGCTTGTAAAGTCGAAAAGGGCGTACGTATATAAGCCATTATTCGATTCTTAATACTCGCCTCCATCTGCTCTCCGGTGAAGCTTGCGCTAAAAACCTGAGACCCATTTTGATATAAATTTACCGATAGCACAACGTCATGTTCACTAAAGAAGGTACGAGTTCGGTATTCGCCATCAATTGTGAAAAATGGTGAAACATAGAATTCTTTATCAATCTGGGCGTTACCTTTTTCATCTGGGTGCAGTAGATGAGCATGGCGATCGCCATAAGTATTGTGGATTTCCAAAATCGCCCAGCGCACTTGACCATCATTTTTTATACACCAATAAACTGATAGTGGATTGAAAACATATCCATTTGTACGTGCGCTGGCGATAGCAAATAATTTGTCGTTTGCATCAACTATCTCACCACGGCTCTCTGCAAAATAAGTTACCGCCTCGCGCATTGACTTTGCTTCTCCGCCAAAATGATCTTTAGGAAGTAGCTTTCTTTGTGGTTCATCTAAATCAACTAACCACATGTAATTTATAAATTTCAATCCATGTTTAAGTGGAGTTCTTCTTTGATGAAGTACTTTACCTTTGACTAACTTCACCATGTTGCACCAAATTTACGAGCTGCTGCTACTCCAGATCTGGCACCATCTTCATGAAAGCCCCAACCAAGGTGTGCACCAGCAAAAGCTAAACGAGGCCCACCAGCATCTCTTAAGAAAGCTGCTGCATTAACTGCGCTAACAGTAAATACAGGATGTTCGTAATTCATGGTTGCAATTACTTTATCTTCCGGAATTTCGCCGTTTAGCGTTACTACATAATCAGAATTTGCCTTTAGATTCATTAGTAAATTCATCCAATAACTAACCAATACTTGGCTAGATTCTTTCCGACAATCTTCCATCTTGTAATTCCAAGATGCGCGAGCTTTGGCTGAGTTTGGAAGTACTGATGAATCTCTATGTAGCACTGTCTTGTTTCTTGAATAGGTAATGTTCGCAAGATTTGTAAGCTCTTCAGGAGTAGCATCTTTAAGTATCTCTAATGCGCTATCTGCATGCGTTGCGATAATCACTCGGTCGAACTTCTCACCATTTACCTCAACATAATCGTGATTTCTAATAACCGAAGTAACTCTCTCTTTTCTAGCTTTAGGTATTAGTTTGATGATTGCTTCTACATAGGTATTTGAACCATCAATTACTGTTTTCCAGACTGGAGAGTTTCCTAGTTCTAACATCCCATGGTGATTTAAAAATTCAAATAAGTGTTTCGCCGGGTATTGCAAAGAGTCTCCGTCGCCTGAAGACCAAACGCACGAAACCACTGGAATTGCATAATGTTTAATAAAATAATTGCTAAATTTGTTATCAGATAAAAATTGGCCCCAAGTTACTGAACTATCTAAATCTTCCCTAAGCAATTTTCGAGCTTGTTTATAGAAACGTGGTACATCAAATAACATTTTTAAAAATTTTGGATCTAGTAACTTGATTGGTTTTGCCAAAATTCCTTTTGCTCCACGGCCGCCAACATATTGCAATCCGCAACCAGCACAATCAATACTCATTGTCATTTCAGTTGCTTGAGTTGGAATGTTTAATTCATTAAAGATACGAATTAAATTTGGATAAGTTCGTTCGTTATGAACAATAAAACCTGAATCAATACGCTGTGAATCTACTGCATGAGTATGTGCGTGACCACCAAATCTGTTGTCCGCTTCAAAAAGAGTAACTTCATGAGTCTTATGCAATAAATAGGCGGCAGTTAAGCCGGATACGCCTGATCCAATGATGGCTACCGACTCTTTCATGGACGCGAATTTACAAGATATATTGGGCCTTGTGAGCCAAATCGTTTTATCCAAGGTACTTGATAGCAATAAGAGCGCAGCCGAACTTTTTTCATATTTCAGTGATTTCACTACGACAAACGAGTGGGATCCCAACACGGTTAAGACCGCAAAAATAAGTGGTGATGGTGGGATTGGCACTAAGTATTCAAATATCTCTGCATTTAATGGCAGAGAGAGCTCCTTGGTTTACGAAGTAATTGAATATCAACCAAATCACTTAATTCGACTTCGAGGCGAAAATAAATCCTTGGTAGCAGTCGATACCATGATGATTGAAGAGGTAAACGGAATTCGTCGCTTCACATACGAAGCTAAATTTAACTTTAAAGGTATCGCCAAAATTGCTGCACCTTTCTTAAAGAAAGCTTTTGCAAAACTTGCAGCTGATGCCGAAACCGGGCTGCGAAAGGTTCTTTAAATGAGCGAATACATATCCGGCGCCTGCAATATCGGGCCGGCAGAAATCAAACGACGAAAACAAGGTGCGTTAATTGGCGCAATTCTCTTTGCAATTACTTCCTTTACCTTTGCAATCACTGATGCTCCAAGAGCTACTCGATTACTTGTTTTTATACCAGCGCTACTTTTCTCTGTCGGTTTAATTCAATCACGTAGAAAATTCTGTGTCGCTTATGGTTTTCTAGGCGTATTTAACTTTGAAAAAACAGGCGATGTTCGCAAAATTACCGTTAATCAAGATTTAGCTAATGATCGTAAGTATGCAGTAAAACTGCTGCTGCAGTCCGTGTTTGCAGCAGCAGTCCTAACTGCTTTAGTTACGCTTGCGTAGCAAGCGCTAACTCTGGCTTCAACCAAACTCTCGTTTTCTTTTTGATTGTTCGGTTGCTAATAACTTTTCCACTCTCATTCCAACGTCGATGATTTTCTATTGTTATTTCATCTGTATACGTTGAGCTCTTTAATTTGAAAGAAATGACAGTGTTCTGGATTTTACTTAACATTTTCCGCTGCCTTTCTGAAACTAGCCACAATTGAGATGGTGATGACTGAAGCGATTATTGCTAGAGAAATCCAGGTAGGAATCTTGAAAAGTGCGTGGCTAACAATCATTTTGACGCCCACCCAGACCAAAATTATTGATAAACCTTCCTTAAGATATTTGAACTTATCCATTAGGTCGGCAATCAAGAAATACATCGAACGCAATCCGAGAATTGCTAATGCGTTACTTGCAAAGACAATAAATGGCTCTTCAGTAACAGCGAAAATTGCTGGTATTGAATCAACTGCAAATACCAAGTCCATAAATTCTACCATTGCCAAAACTAGGAATAGTGGTGTGAAGTAACGAACTCCGTTCTTTATCACAGTAAAGTTTTCATTTTCGATTGAATCAGTGACTCGAACTTTCTTTCGTAACCAGGCATAGAATTTAGATTTATCTAAATTAAAGTGTTCATTACGATGTTTGAACATTTTAAATCCGGTATAGATCAGGAAAGCGCCGAAGATATAAAGAATCCATGCGAACTCTTTTATCAATGCACTGCCGGCAATAATCATTACTGAGCGCATCGCGAGCGCTCCAATCACACCAAGAAATAACACTCTGTGTTGATAACGTTTTGGGACAGCAAATGCAGTAAATAAAAGTCCCCAAACAAATACGTTATCGATTGCAAGTGATTTCTCGATTACATATCCGCTTAGGTATTGCAATCCAAATTCAGAACCATATTGGGCCCAGATAATTGCACTGACTCCAAGTCCGCAGGCAATCCAGATTGCAGACCAGATTGCGGCCTCTTTAAATTTGATCTCTTGATGCGATCGATGTAGAAATAAATCAAGAATCAGCATTGCAAAAACAAATGCCAATAAAAGTGACCAGGTGGTAATTGATACGTTCATAGCTCTCCTTGTGTAGTTACTACACAAGGTCTCCGCCGCCGAATATTTCGGCCTGAACACCGGTTGCAACTTTCGCAACGTATTGACGATGTCTCAGCAGTTGGGGTACTCCCCTTGATGGGGCATATTCTGCACAATCGAAAGTCAGAAATCAAAATCACCGCGCAAGGCGTGCGCGGTTTAGCCTCTTTAGCCCTTACTTTTTGGGAAACTAGCGCCTATAGAAAACCTATAGAAAGACCCAAATACACCAAATGGAGGGTTTTAATGGCTTCAAGGCAGCTACTCGAAATCGGAAGTGAACGTCAAGCTTCCTTAAAACGCTACAACTTAATTGCGGGGCTATTTCACGCGATTCAGGCAATTGCGATCTTGGCGCTTTCAAATGGTTTCTCTTTACCTATACATATTAATTACCTGCAAGGCCCGCCAATTCCTGGCACAAAGTTTGAACAAGTTCCTGTTTTTGATTTTCCAGTGGCAATAGGTGTCGCTTCATTCTCTATTCTTAGCGCGATTGCTCATTTCTACGTAAGTGGACCTGGATATACAAAATATATAGATGGTTTAAGAAATAAGCGCAATTATTTCCGTTGGCTTGAGTACTCAATCTCTTCCACATTGATGATTATTTTGATCTCTCTACTAAATGCAGTTTGGGATGTCATCGCGTTAATTGCGATTGCGGGTGTAAATGTCTCAATGATTCTCTTTGGATGGTTGCAGGAGAAATATGAAGAGCCTGGCACCGGATCGCTACTTCCATTCTGGTTTGGTTGTATTGCTGGCGCATTCCCTTGGATTGCAATGTTCTGGTTACTGGTTTCACCGGGTAGCTCATCAGGCGCAACTGCACCAGCGTTTGTGTACGGAATTGTAATTTCATTATTTGCACTCTTTAATTGCTTTGCGATTGTCCAATGGCTTCAATACAAACAAATTGGTAAATGGGCAGATTATTTAGCGGGAGAGAAGACTTACATTACTCTTTCATTTGTAGCTAAATCGTTGCTTGCCTGGCAGATCTTTGGTGGAACACTTATTTCGTGAGTAATGCTTTATTTAAAGAGGTGTTAAAGAAGTTTCCAAAAGAGCAGCAAGTTGCTCTTTTGGAAACCATCGAAAGTGCAGAAAAACTATTTCCGCATTCTGAACGAGTGATCGCATGGGGCATGCCTACATTAAGAATCGGTGAAGATAATTTGTGCCATGTAATGGGATTTAAAAGCCATAACAGCTTATTTCCATCCTCTGGCTCTATCGCCTCTCAACTAAAAAAAGACTTAGCTAAATTTAAAGTCTCAAAAGGCACCATCCAATTTGAGGCAGAAAAAGCCTTCCCGAAACCCTTACTTAAAAAAGTTTTATTGGCGCGACTTGATCAAATAAATGGTTCTTATCCAAAAAAGAACGGTCTATTTATTGAGTATTACAAAAATGGCGGAATTAAAGCTAAAGGGAAATTTAAAGGTGCAAAGATGCATAACAAATGGGAATTCTTCCGCCAAGATGGTTCACTGATGCGCACCGGGGAATTTAACAATGGAGAACAATGTGGCACCTGGGTCACATATGATGCCAAAGGCAAGAAAGTAAAAGAGACGAAATTTAAATGAGGTTTTTGGCATTAATGGGTTCGGGCGAGAACAGTCCAATTATGGTTACGCCGCACCAAAAAATAATTAAAGCAACTGGTAAAGATTTAAATCCAATTAATTTAAGTACTCCTTATGGTTTCCAAGAGAATAAAAACGAACTAAGTGCGAAAATCGAAAAATATTTTGAAGTTAACGTGGGTACTAAAATCACTACCAGCGAAGATATTGAAGGAGATTTAGCTAAAGCTAATTGGGTTTTTGCTGGCCCTGGTAGCCCCACATATACATTGCGAAATTGGCAGAAATCCGGAACTCATAACGCACTACAACAAGTTTTAGATCGCGGGTCAGTGGTACTGGCATCCGCTGCTGCAATGTCAATTGGTGCAAAAGTGATGCCTGTTTATGAGATGTATAAAGTTGGCGATGATCCTTATTGGATTGATGGAATCAATTTATTAGAGAGTGCAACTGGAATCAGAGCGGCAGTAATTGCTCATTACAACAATGCTCAAGGCGGCACTCACGACACTCGCTTCTGTTTTGCTGGCGAAAAGCGAATGAAGGTATTAGAAGAGCTATTGCCGGCTGATACTGCAATTTTAGGCATTGACGAACACACCGGTATCGCATTTAATTTAGATGATGGCAATGCTGAAGTTTTTGGTAAAGGTGTAATAACATTTAAAACCAAGGGTGAAACCAAGACTTTTGCCGGGAAAGAAACCTTAAATTTTAGCGATTTGAAAATCTGACCATGAAAGCGCTCAAATATTTGATCCCGCTATCAATTCTTTCGCTCATTTTTAATGCTGCAATTCTTTTTTCGGTAACTTTAAATTTAGATTGGGTCCGTACTCGCGCAGCAGGTGGGCAATATGAAAACTTTCCAATTGGAATACGTTTTGTCGATTTCCTAATGGGCATTTTCATGCTTTTTCTAATTGCGATGTTATGGAACTACCGTGAAAAACCAATGGATGAAAAAGGTCCCGTGGTTACAAGAATTATCGGATACACATTTTTTATTAGTATGTTTTTTCAAATTGCATCTAGATCGATGGATGAGCGTTGGAATGCGATTCCCGCTGGAATTTTGGCAGTTACATTTATTGCGCTTTCAAGACGTGAAAGCAGCCGTTAATTAATTTAATTGGAAATTAAGTGGAGACTAGGGGAATCGAACCCCTAACCCCCTGCTTGCAAAGCAGGTGCTCTACCAATTGAGCTAAGTCCCCGTCGAAACGAGCTATTAAATTTTCTCTTCCTTGCTTGGTGGGCCTAGGTGGACTTGAACCACCGACCTCTTCCTTATCAGGGAAGCGCTCTAACCAGGCTGAGCTATAGGCCCAAGCAAGGAAGCAAAATCTA
>JBEAMP010000069.1:0-2591 GCA_041165905.1 Actinomycetota bacterium | reverse complement strand
TCTCGATCAACCCAGAGGTAGCAATATCCCAAAAAGCGGTAGACCCTCCGTTACCGAGCACCACTTCATAACCTTCAGGTAAATTAAAGAGTGAATTTAAACCAGTGCGAACTCGATTAACGACGTTCTTAACGGGTTTTTGACGATGTGATGTCCCAAGAATTGATTGCGATTTCAATAAATTATCGAGCGATTCTGATCTAATCTTTGATGGCCCACAACCAAAACGACCATCTTTTGGTTTCAAATCATCAGGAATCTTAATATCGCTCATGGGCAAACTTTACGGGTAGTAACGGTGTGCTTTCCAATCGCCGCTTATCACTCCCAAATTTTGAGACCGTTCAAATCTAATTCGGTCATGTAGACGAGAATATCTGCCTTGCCAGAATTCAATTGTGAATGGTGTCACGAGATAGCCACCCCAATGTGGTGGTGTTGGAACTTTACTTCCTTCAGGCCATTTCTCAGCAGCGCCTTTAAATCTGCTTTCTAATTCTTCTCGATTTGCAAGAGGAGCAGATTGTTGTGAAGCCCAAGCACCTATTTGTGATGACCAAGGTCGTGATTGGAAATATGCATCCGATTCTTCAGTAGAAACTTTACTTGCAAATCCCTGAATAATTACCTGTCTTTCGATTTGATACCAAGGAAAGAGTAGAGAGACTTGAGAATTTAATTCGAGCGCTTGCGCTTTTCTTGAGTTGTAATTAGTAAAAAATGTGAATCCATTTTCTGTAACATCTTTAAGAAGTACAGTTCGACTTGAAATAATTTCTTCTGAACCTAAGGTCGAAAGAACCATTGCGTTAGCTTCAACTATGGAAGGAACTTCGCTAGCCTCCTTGAGCCACATTTTGAATGCGCCGATTGGGTCGGTTTCGGGCAGGGCTAACTCTCGCTCGCTGTAGGAGCGGCGCATTGCTTGGATCTCTTCGCGGTTCATGTATCAAAGGTCACTTTACTAGCGCTTTATATAAGCCAGCGAATGGTTTTTACCTCTAAAAATCAGGGGCAGAATTAGCCCCATGAGCGAAGATTTTAAGCCTGGCCTCGAGGGCGTCATTGCATTTGAATCCGAAATTGCCGAACCAGATAAAGAAGGTAGTGCGCTTCGCTATCGCGGCGTTGATATTGAGGATTTAGTTGGTCGAGTCTCTTTCGGAAATGTTTGGGGTTTATTGGTTGATGATCAATTTAATCCTGGATTACCTCGTGCCGAAAAATTTCCACTCCCAGTGCATTCAGGTGATGTTCGCGTAGATGTGCAATCTGCAATTGCAATGTTGGCGCCAGCATGGGGTTTCAAACCTTTATTAGATATTTCAGATGAAGAAGCTCGCGATAATTTAGCTCGCGCATCTGTAATGGTGCTTTCATATGTAGCGCAATCAGCTCGAGGCTATGCAATGCCAGCAGTTCCAGAATCTGAAATTGATAAAGCGCATACCATTACTGAACGAATGATGATTCGTTGGCGCGGTGAACCAGATCCAAAGCATGTCAGAGCAGTAGATGCATACTTTGTATCTGCAGCCGAACATGGAATGAATGCATCTACATTTACAGCTCGAGTAATTGCATCGACCGGAGCAGATGTTGCTGCTTCATTATCTGGAGCGATTGGTGCAATGTCAGGTCCACTTCATGGTGGTGCACCATCTCGTGTTCTACATATGATTGAAGAAGTTGAAAAACGCGGCGATGCGCGCGCATATGTAAAAGAATTATTAGATAAGAATGAACGTTTGATGGGATTTGGCCATCGTGTTTATCGCGCACAAGATCCACGTTCACGTACTCTTCGTCGAACATGCGAAGAATTAAATGCACCTCGTTACGAAGTTGCTAAAGCACTTGAAGAGGCTGCCTTAACTGAATTACGCGAACGTCGTCCAGATCGAGTTTTAGAGACAAATGTTGAGTTCTGGGCAGCAGTCCTTCTTGATTTTGCTGAAGTACCACCACATATGTTCACACCAATGTTTACCTCAGCTCGTACTGCTGGCTGGTCTGCACATATTTTGGAGCAGAAGCGCACCGGGCGTTTAATTCGCCCTTCAGCACGCTATATCGGAAAAGGCCCACGTAAGCCTGAAGATGTAACTGGTTGGGATGATTCTGTAGACCAACTACATAAGTAATTCTTCGCAGGGTTAACAATAAGATGGCGGCATGTTATTTGAGCCGCATCATGATGGAAGTGAACTTTATGTAAGTAACTCTGCTCCTAAATTGGGCCAGAAAGTGACTTTCAAAGTTCGAATACCAAATACCTATAAATTTACTCACGCAGTAATGCGGTATTACCATGATGGCGAACCTCGCACAGCACACCTTAAACGTTTAAAGAAGAGTCGTGCCGAATCATGGTGGGGCGTCACCATTCCTATCATTAATTACGAAACCAGATACCGCTTCTTATTTGCCGGAAATGGTAAGTATGACTGGCTTTCTGCCGCGGGTTTATTTGATCATGATGTTCATTCAAATACAGATTTTCAACTTATCGCACGACCTGAATATCCAAAATGGTTAAACAGTTCAGTTTTTTATCAGATTTTTCCAGATAGATTCGCAAAAACATCAGA
>JBEAMP010000068.1:0-8002 GCA_041165905.1 Actinomycetota bacterium | reverse complement strand
CTCTTCCTTGCTTGGTGGGCCTAGGTGGACTTGAACCACCGACCTCTTCCTTATCAGGGAAGCGCTCTAACCAGGCTGAGCTATAGGCCCAAGCAAGGAAGCAAAATCTACCTTGTTAGGGTTTTAAGCCCAAATCGCGGTTTAAGCGGGCGTAACCGTATCAGCATCTTCGCCGTTTTTGGTAACTGACAAGAGTGTTACACCCTCATCAAGATTTACTAAACGCACACCCATGCTGTCACGGCCAGTCTGTCGAATCTCTGCAGCATCAGTGCGCATCACTGATCCATTAGAAGTAATCGCCAGAATCTCATCTTTGTCGCTAATAACTAGTGCACCAACTAATCCACCGCGATCTTCATTTACTTTGGCGGCTTTAATTCCAATTCCACCGCGATTTTGAATTCGATATTCATCAAGTGGTGATTTCTTACCGAATCCACCATCCGTTGCTGTAAATACATAGAGATTTTGATCTGAATCATTAACTCGAGCCATTGCTAATAATTCATCGCCGCTTCGGAATTTCATACCGATAACACCAGTTGCACTTCTGCCCATCGAACGAATGGAATCGTTATTTGCAGCAAAACGTAATGACATTCCTTTTCTAGAAACTAAAAGTAATTCATCTTTATCTGTTGCAAGTGTTGCGCCAACAACTTCATCGCCTTCGCGAAGTGAGATTGCAATCAAGCCGCCGGTACGTGGAGAGTCATACTCAATAAGTGGTGATTTCTTAACTAATCCTGATTTAGTTGCTAAAACTAAATATGGAGCAGTGTTGTAATCTTTAATTGATAACACTGCCGCAATCTGCTCATCAGGTTTGAAAGCCATTAAGTTTGCAACATGTTGGCCACGCGCATCGCGACCGGCATCTGGTAGTTCGTGAACTTTGGCGCGATATACACGACCTTTATTGGTAAAGAACAACAACCAATCATGTGTTGATGCAACAAAGAAATGATCAACTACGTCATCTTGTTTTAGTGATGCGCCTTTAACACCTTTACCGCCACGTCGCTGGCTGCGATAAAGCTCCGCGCGAGTACGTTTTGAGTAACCACCGCGGGTTACGGTTACGACTACGTCTTGATCTGGAATTAAATCTTCTGCGCTGAAATCGCCTTCGGCGGCAACGATTTGAGTGCGGCGATCATCACCATATTTGGTTACGGTCTCATTTAGCTCTTGCTTGATGATTTCACGTTGTTTTTCAACGCTACCTAAGATGATATTTAGTTCGTTGATTTCCGACATTAATTGGTCATATTCGTCGTTGATCTTCTGACGTTCTAGTGCAGCCAAGCGGCGCAACTGCATATCCAAAATTGCATTTGCTTGGATTTCATCAACATCTAGTAGTTTCATCAAACCTTCGCGAGCTTCTTCGGAAGTTTTTGATGCTCGGATTAACGCAATTACTGCATCTAGAGCATCGAGCGCTTTTAAGTAGCCGCGCAAAATATGTGCACGTCGCTCTTTCTCTGCCAAACGGAATTTAGAGCGGCGAACAATTACTTCAATTTGGTGTTCGATGTAATAACGAACAAATTCATCTAAACGAAGTGTACGCGGCACTCCATCTACAAGCGCCAACATATTCGCGCCGAAAGTATCTTGCAATTGAGTGTGCTTATAGAGGTTGTTAAGAACCACTTTTGCGATTGCACCAGATTGCAAAACAATAACTAAACGTTGTCCAAGACGTTCATTTCCTTCGTCGCGAACATCAGCGATGCCTTTGATTTTGCCATCTTTAACTAGCTCTGCAATCTTCAAAGCTAAATTATCTGGGTTCACTTGATATGGCAGTTCGGTAACAACTAAACAGGTGCGTTTATTAATCTCTTCAACATTAACAACTGCGCGCATTGTGATCGATCCACGACCAGTGCGATATGCCTCTTCGATACCGGTGCGTCCAACAATTAGTGCGCGGGTTGGAAAATCTGGACCTTTAACTACTTTTAATAACTCTGCTAGTAATTCTTCGGCTGTTGCTTCTGGGTGTTCGAGCGCCCAAGTAACACCTTCGGCAATCTCTTTTAAATTATGTGGTGGAATATTGGTAGCCATTCCAACTGCGATACCAGCTGATCCATTAACTAAAAGGTTTGGAAAGCGTGATGGTAAAACAGTCGGCTCTTGCGATCGGCCATCGTAATTTGGAACAAAATTAACAGTATCTTCATCGATATCGCGCATCATCTCCATGGCAATCGGAGAGAGCCTTGCTTCGGTGTAACGCATTGCCGCAGCTGGATCATTACCTGGGCTACCAAAGTTTCCGTTTCCATCTACCAACGGATAACGAAGTGACCATGGCTGCGCTAAACGAACAACAGTGTCATAAATAGCAGTATCGCCATGTGGGTGGTAATTACCCATGACATCACCGACGATGCGTGATGATTTGTAATAACCCTTATCTGGGCGATAACCAGCGTCATACATTGCGTACAGAACGCGGCGATGAACTGGTTTTAGGCCATCACGAACATCAGGAAGTGCGCGGCCGACAATAACTGACATCGCATAATCAAGATAGCTGCGCGCCATCTCAACTTGTAGATCGACAGTTTCAATTTTGTCGAATTGTTTCTCTTCCATGTTCTCCATAATTTAATTAAATATCCAGGAATCGCACATCTTTAGCGTTACGTTGAATAAATTGGCGACGTTGTTCGACATCTTCACCCATTAATACTGAGAACAAACCATCCGCCGCAGCCGCATCTTCTAAAGTAACTTTAATTAGTACGCGATGTTCTGGGTCCATAGTGGTATCCCAAAGTTCTTTAGCTGGCATTTCGCCAAGGCCTTTAAATCTTTGAATACCGTCTTCTTTAGGAAGACGTTTTCCGGCATCAATTCCTATTTTGATCATGCCGTCGCGCTCTTTATCGCTAAATGCATATTCGACGGGTTCTTTTCCGGCCCACTTTAATTTGTAAAGTGGAGGTTGAGCTAGATAAACATGACCATGTTCGATTAATGGCCGCATAAATCTAAATAATAAGGTTAATAACAAAGTGCGAATATGTTGGCCATCAACATCTGCATCGGCCATCAAAATAATTTTATGGTAACGAAGTTTTGCTAAATCAAAATCATCGTGCACGCCAGTGCCTAGAGCAGTAATAAGCGCTTGAACTTCGTTGTTTTGTAACACGCGATCAATACGTGCTTTTTCAACATTTAGAATCTTGCCACGAATTGGTAGAACAGCTTGATATTTTGAGTCGCGGCCACCTTTTGTAGAACCACCTGCAGAATCACCTTCAACAATATAAAGTTCGCATTTTTCTGGATCAGTCCATTGACAATCAGCTAACTTACCTGGCATGCCGCGGCCTTCTAATAAACCTTTTCGGTTGCGAGATAAATCGCGAGCTTTGCGAGCTGCTAAACGAGCTGCAGCTGCATCAATACTCTTTCGGACAATGTCTTTGCCTTCGTTTGGATTCTTCTCAAACCACTCAGTTAAAGCTTCATTTACACACTTTTGGGTAAATGTTTTTGCTTCAGTATTTCCTAATTTGGTTTTGGTCTGACCTTCAAATTGTGGTTCGGAGATTTTGATAGAGACGATTGCAGTTAAACCTTCACGAATATCTTCTCCGGTTAGGCGATCTTCTTTTTTACGGATAAATCCCCAATCTTCTCCAAATTTATTTACGACAGAAGTAAGTGCGGTGCGGAAACCTTCTTCATGTGTTCCGCCTTCGTGAGTATTAATTGCATTTGCGAATGTAAATACTGATTCAGAGAAACCAGAGTTCCATTGCATGGCAATCTCAAGCGCCATTTTCTTCTTTTTATCTTCTTGTTCTAAAGAAATGATTGATTTATGTAGCTCGCCACGTGTTGAATTTATATATTTAACAAAATCTACAATTCCGCCTTTGTATTGATAAACAACTTCTAATTGCTCGCCTTTTTCATCAACATGCCCAGCGCGCATATCTTTAAGGGAGATAGTTAAACCTTTATTTAAAAATGCCATTTCGCGGAAACGATTAGATAAAATCTCAAATGAGAAATCTGTTGTTTCAAAAATTTCTTCTGAAGGATAAAAACGAACAGTAGTTCCGTGTTTGTCTGTAGGTTTTCCTTTTGCAACTGGCGCATCAGGAACGCCTAATTGATAGCTTTGAGACCAGAAGAAACCATCACGTTGCACTTCTACTTGAACAACTTTTGAGAGTGCATTTACAACAGAGATACCAACACCATGTAATCCACCAGAGACTGAATAGCCGCCATCACCAAATTTTCCGCCAGCATGTAAAACAGTTAATACAACTTCTAGCGCTGGTTTCTTTTCAACTGGGTGAATATCAACTGGGATTCCACGCCCGTTATCAATAACTTCTACGCCGCCATCTGCAAGCAAAGTAATTTCAATGTGATCGCAAACGCCTGCCATTGCTTCATCTACTGAGTTATCGACTACTTCATAAACTAAATGGTGAAGTCCGCGTTCGCCGGTTGAGCCGATATACATACCTGGGCGTTTACGAACCGCTTCAAGGCCTTCAAGGACCGTGATCGCAGAGGCGTCATATTGCTTCTCAGCCATGAGACCTCCTATAGGAACGAAATTGGCTTAAAGCGCTTAAATCGCCAGCCAGGCCCCAAAACCGTGGGGACATCCTCAAATCCTAGTGGTAAATCGCGACACGGAATACCCTTAAAAAGGGCTAGAGCGTGGAAATTAGGGGTTTATAGCGCAGCTTTGTGGGTGGGTTTTAGCCGTAGGTATCTCTGGGGCCTTGAAAGCCTTGGACTGTGCGCAGCCCTTTTCTCCAACTTGGGGCGTTGGGGCCGAAGATCTCTAGCTCTTTAATTCCAGGCGCAACGCTTTGAATCGATTCAAGAAGTTGGTTTTTAATTAAATTTAATTGGGTTGCCCAAGCTGTTGAAGTGCATTGTATTAATAATTTCTCGTTTTTAATTTCGATTGGTTCGCACTTTGTGGCAATTTCTTCACCCACAACTTCTCGCCAACGGACAAATATTTCACCTTCGGATAAACCGTCTTTCCAATCACGTTGCGAGACCAATTGATCTATTAATTCACCAATTGGTTTTGGTTCTCCTGCATCGCGGTCGCTCTCTGGTTTATTTTTTGGAGTAAATGTTTTACGTCCATTTTTAAATGCATTGTAAAGATCTAAAGCAATATCTCGGCCACTCATTTGCTTACCTTTCCATTTAATACATGGAAGCGTTCATCGTTAAGTTCGACAGGTAGGTCGCCTTCAACTGCTGCTGTGACGATTGTTTGTTCGGCTAATTTTGTTGCTTGAACCAACCTTGCCCTTCGATTGGTATCTAACTCTGCAAAAACATCATCAAGAATTAAAATTGGGTCTAAACCTTGTGATTTTAATAGTTCTAGAGCGCCAACTTTTAAAGAGATTGCAAAAGACCAAGACTCCCCGTGGCTTGCATAACCTTTGGCTGGAAAATCTCCTAGTTGTAAAATTAAATCGTCGCGGTGTGGTCCAACTAAAGTTACTCCTCTTTCAATTTCTTGATATTGAAGTTCTTGTAGTTTCTCCTCAATTAGTTTCTTATTGGTTTCTTGGTCTGTTGATAAACCCTCGACATTTGATTTGTAGGTTATTGAAGCTATTTTTACTTCATTTAATTCTTTATAGTTTGCAGAAACTAAAGGGTTTAATTGTTCAACTAAAGAGATTCTTTCGGCCGTTGTCGCAGAGGCAAAAGTTATTAATTGCTCAGTCCAAGGTGAAATTGCTGATTGTGGCGCTCGGCTTCTAAGTAGCGTGTTTCTTTGTTTTAAAACTCGGTCGTAATCACTTAGAACCCCTGCTAAACGTGGGGTTTTGGTAATTAACAATTTATCTAAGAAGTCCCTGCGGTTAGTTGGTTCACCGCGAACCAGATCTAAATCTTCAGGAGAGAAGTAAATAACTTGGCAGGCGCCTAAAATTTCGCGTTGAGATTTAGTTGGGTTTTGATTTATTTTTGCTCGGTTTGCTTTGTTGGCGTTAATCTCTAGATCTATTTGTAAGTTTCGATCACCGCGCACTATTTCAGCTCTTACCACTGCTTGATCTGCCCCTAGCAATATAAGAGGTTGATTGGTTGGTGTGCGGTGCGAAGATAAAAACGCCAGGAAAATTAAACTCTCAACGATATTTGTTTTACCCGCTCCATTATTACCGACAAATGTTGTTACACCCGAGTTTAAGTTTAAATCTAGTTGGGGGTAAGAGCGAAAATTGGTTAGCGAGAGCTTGCTGACATACATTTGTTTATTTAATAAGCAAACTTTGTTGGCATAAGTAAGTATTTGAAATTATCAGTCGCCGGCGCATCTGCGTTTTTCTTTCCCATAATTATTGCGGCTTTGCTTGCGGTATTAAAAGAAATCTGCGCAAAAGGTGCGTTAATCGCATGAAGGCCATCTAATAAATAGTTAGGGTTAAATGCGATTGATAAGTCTTCGCCGGTTTTATTTATTTCAAAAACTTCATTGGCTTGGGCTTCATCTCCGCCACCTGCTTCTAAAGTTACTGAGTTGCCGGTAAAGGTTAATTTAAGTGGGATGGTTTTATCGGTTACTAAAGCTACGCGGCGGACGGCATCTAAAAATGGGGCCACCTCAATAACTGTTGTGGTTAGTGATTCCTGTGGGAGTAAGTGGCGGTACGGTGGAAAAGTGCCATCTAATAAGCGAGTTGTGGTTGATTTGGTTTCGCTTTGGAATCCAGCTAGGCGATCATTAGATGCAGCTGGAGCTAACGCTATATTTACATTTTTAGTGGTTACTAAAGTTTTAGCTGCATCGTGCAGGGTGCGCGCGCGAATTAAGGCAACCGCCTCTGTGTTTGGTCTTGCTGGGCTAAAAGTTAGTTCGCGAACCGCTAAGCGATAACGGTCTGTGGCAGCCATTGTGATGTTTTCACCATTAACTTCAACATGGACGCCGGTTAGTGATGGAAGTGAATCATCTTTACCTGCTGCGGTTGCTACTTGCGCCACTGCTTCATTAAATAAATCGGCGTCGATAGCACCTAAAGCTTCTGGCATCTCAGGAAGGTTTGGGTATTCGTTGATTGGTAACACTGGAAGTGTGAATTTTGCGCTTCCTGCATTAACCAAAACTCTTGTTCCGTCTAATTGGATAGTTACCGGTTTATTTGGAAGTGATCTTGAAATATCCGCTAGTAACTTGCCCGGAACTAAAACTTTTCCTGGTGTTGCTATTTCTGCATCTGTTGTTGCGCGGCTAGCGGTCTCTAAATCAGATCCTGAAAGAGCCACTTTGCTACCTTCTGCATCAATCACAATTCCAAGTAAGGCAGTTTGAATCGGTCTTGTAGATAAACTGCGAGAAACCCAATTAACTACATCAACTAATTTGCTCTGTTCGATTGAAAATTTCATTACACCGCTCCTTGGAAACTCATTTGAGGTACTCTTGAGAGAAAAGTTTTATTTAAATAGTTAGTAGTAATAACCGCTGTTGATATGTGTGTTAACGAAATTACCTTTTTGTAATTACAAAACTCTTCCCACTTCGAAAGAGAATTTCCTTTTAAAACACCAAAAGGAGATTGTGGAGAAAGTTGTGGGAAAGTAGAGGTAAATGTGAAACCTTTAAGTAAAAGTTTAGATATCCCCAACTGGTAATCCCCAGAAATACGCTTGTTTTCCACAGTTATCCACATGTTCTCCACAAGCTACTTCCCTTGCTGCTTAATACGGCTGGTGAGCTCGTTTACCTGGTTATAGATAGAGCGGCGCTCTGCCATAAGTTCGCGGATCTTTCGATCTGCATGCATAACTGTGGTGTGGTCGCGTCCACCAAACTGTTGACCGATTTTCGGTAGTGATAGTTCGGTCAGTTCGCGGCATAAATACATCGCAATCTGGCGCGCATTTACCAAAACTCGAGATCTGGAAGTGCCGCACAAATCATCAACACTCAAAGAGAAATAAGCCGCAGTTTGAGCCATGA
>JBEAMP010000067.1:0-5737 GCA_041165905.1 Actinomycetota bacterium | reverse complement strand
GAGTTGCGGGCGGAATGTCTGCTGCAACTCGACTTCGACGCTTGAATGAATCTGCTGAAATCATTGTCCTCGAGCGTTCTGGCCATGTCTCTTATGCGAATTGTGGTCTGCCTTATTACGTCGGCGGAGTTATCGCGGAAGAAGAGAAGCTCTATCTACAAACACCAGAATCTTTACACAAACGTTTTCGACTTGATGTGCGTGTACATAACGAAGTAATTGAAATCTCCTCGGAAAAAAAGGTTGTAATTTCGCGAGATTTAATTAGCAGGACTGAAACAGAAATTAGTTTTGACAAGTTAATTCTAAGTCCTGGCGCGACTCCAGTGATCCCACCGATACCTGGCATCGAACGCGCTCTTTCACTGCGAACCGTGGAAGATGTATTGCGCATCCATGATGAAGTAGAGACAAAACCTAAAAGCGCAGTCGTAATTGGTGGCGGATTTATCGGCGTGGAAATGGCTGAAAATTTAATTCATAAAGGAATTAAGACTTCTTTAATTGAAGCCCTTCCACAAGTCTTAGGTCCTTTGGATCCAGAAATGGCAGAGATTGTTCATAAGGAAATGCGCAAGCATGGAGTTGATTTACATCTTGCGAATTCCGTTAAAGAAATAACCGACAGAGAAGTAATACTTTCAGATGGCACTAGGGTCGAAGCTGAAGTAATAATCGCCGCCATCGGCGTTAAACCAGATATTCACTTAGCTAAAATCGCCGGGGTTGCCATTGGCGAAAAAGGCGGCATCGCCGTTAATGCCTTCAATCAAACCAGCAATCCAGATATTTATGCAATTGGGGATGCAGCTGAGAAAAAAGATGAATTAAGTGGAGATAGCACTCTAATTCCATTGGCTAATTTGGCTAATCGCCACGGTCGAATTACCTCTGATCATATTGCAGGTAAGAAAGTTCGTGAAGTTGGGTCCATTGGAACTGCAATTGTAAAAGTTTTTGATTTGGCAGTAGCTACAACCGGGTGGTCTGCAAAACGTCTCTCCGCGGCCAATAAAACATTTAAGGAGATTCACACCCACCCAAATTCACATGCCACTTATTATCCAGGTGCAGTGCAGTTTTCAATGAAGTTGCTTTTTGATCCAACTAATGGAGAGATTCTCGGTGCGCAAGGAGTAGGTCGAGACGGCGTTGATAAACGAATTGATGTTATTGCAACAGCGATGCGTGGCGGAATTACTGCACCTGAATTAGCTGATTTGGAATTGGCATATGCCCCACCTTTTGGTTCAGCAAAAGACGCGGTAAATATGCTGGGGTATGTTGCAGAGAATGTAATTAATGGTCTTTCAGAAACAGCGCAGTGGAATGAAATCGATAAATACAGAAATGAGGGTTTTTCCTTTGTTGATGTTCGCTCTGCTACAGAATTTGCAAATGGCACAATTCCAGGTTCAATAAATATTCCTGTAGATGAGATGCGAGAACGTCATGCTGAAATTGCAAATAAGAAAGTAATAGTTAATTGCCAAGTAGGTCAACGTGGACATGTGGCAACTATGTTGCTTCGTTCCCTTGGTTACGATGCTAAGAATTTAGATGGTGGTTACTTGACTTGGATTAATTCACCAGCAGCAAGTAAAAATTAAGAAATCAAAGAACAAAAGAGGAAATCATGTGCTCACGAACTACCTGCTTTAATTGCAAAAAACCAACGTGGTCGGGTTGCGGAAACCATATCGAAATTGCGCTTGCGGGAATTCCAAAGAACCAACGTTGCAAATGCACAAAGGCAGAATTGGCTGCAGCTCGTGAAGCGAAGGGTGGCTTCTTCTCAAAACTCTTCGGCAAGAAGTAAAAGCGGAGATTTGTCCCCCGTTTCAGGTTGAATAGGGGCGTGCTTAAGCGTCGCCCTTTATCTGTAAATACTTACAGCTTTACTGAGGCGCAGAAATTAGCAATCAGTCACCGAAATAAACCATTAATAATTACGGGTGGTCCAGGTTCTGGAAAAACTACTGTTTTAATCGAAGCAGCAATTGCTCGAATAAATGAAGGTCAAGATCCAAATTCAATTTTAGTTTTAACTTTTGGCCGTGAAAGAGCATCTGAATTAAGAGATGCAATCGCGTTGCGCACTTCGCAGACCATGCTCGAACCACTTGCGCGAACATTTCATGCGCTAGCTCATTCGATATTAAAAGCAGAGGGACATAATCCAATTTTGTTATCAGGTCCAGAGCAAGAAGGTTGGATTCGCCAATTAGTAGATGGCGTTGAATGGCCAAAAGAGTTAAAAGCAGCAATTCATACTCGTGGATTTACTCGCGAACTTCGTGACTTAATGCTTCGAGGGACCGAACGTGGATGGAGTCCAGAAGATTTAGAGAAAAATGGCCAGAAATATAAAGAAGAGTTTTGGATTGCAGCTAGTAAATTCTGGAAGAGCTATATGGGAACTTTGATATTGGCAGATGCTGATCACGGAGAACCAAAAGAGCGCCTTGATTCTGCCCAATTAGTTTGGCGCGCAGCAAATGTAACCCGCAATGCCTTTAAGAATCAATTTAAAACTATCTTGGTAGATGAATTTCAAGAGAGCGATAAAGCACAAAGAGCTCTGCTAGAAAATATCGCAACCGATGATTTAGTTATAGCTTTAGATCAGTACAGCACAGTAGGTCGCTTTCGCGGCGCAGATCCTGATGGATTATCAGAAGCATTAGAGAAATTTAAGGCAAAAGGCGATGCCATACATTTATCCGAAAATTTCCGCGCCAGCACTGCAGTTCATCTCTTCTTAGAAAAAGTTGCAGGAGAATTTCCAAAAGCGCCAGAAATCCAAAGTTCAAGTGCAAATAACGCTGGTTTAGTAATGGCAGAGCGCTTTATTGATGGTGCAAATGAGGCGGCGTTTATCGCAGATAAGTTACAGAGAGCGCATCTCGAAGGCGGAATGAAATGGTCTGAAATGGCGGTAATTTTCAGATCGCCAGCACAAAGTGGTGCAGCCCGAAGCGCGCTTATGCGTTATGCAATTCCAGTTGCAGGCGAATTACAGGTGCTCTCTGAAAATGCATCTATTGCACCTTTCCTACTTCTAGCAGAGAGCGCTATCTCAGGAAAATTAGATCTAGCTGCCGCAGAGATTCTTTTAACTTCTGAATTTGGTGGCGCTGATTCGATTTCATTGCGACGAATTCGTAGAGAATTGGTCACCAAATACTCTAGTAAAACCGGGCTAACTGGATCTGAATTGATTCGTAAAGCAATAGTTACTGGTGAATTTGAAATCCCAAGTGGTGAATCCTTAAATAGAGTCCATCATTTATTTGATATCGCCGAACGCACCGCAAAGAAGAAAAGTACTCAACCTGAAGATTTGTTATGGGCAATTTGGTCAAATGCCAAAAATTCTGACAATGAATTAATCAGTGAGGCTTGGCGTAAGCTAGCGCTAAAAGGTGGCGTCCGAGGCGCCAATGCAGACCGCGACTTAGATGCAATGTTGCAACTATTTGAATCTGCTCGTCGATTTGGTCAAAGATTTAAGCGCTCTGATTTGGCTCAATTCTTTAAAGATATTAGTAAATCAGAAATTGCCGGAGATGTAATCACTGCAAAAGGTCAGCGACCAGATGTAGTTGAATTATTGACACCATTTTCAGCTAAAGGTCGTGAATGGAAATTAGTAGTAGTGGCTGGGGTTCAAGAGGGCATTTGGCCCAATTTAAGAATTCGCGGCTCATTATTAGGTTCAGAGCGTTTAGCCGAAAGAGATCGCAACCCTGATTTAGCTGCGATTGAACTGGAATTAGTTGCCAAAGCGGCTGTGGCGGTAGATGAATTACGCTTATTTTACGCGGCTATTTCGCGCGCCAGCCAAGAGCTGATAATCACCGCAATTGATAGAGAAGAAGATCAGCCATCTACTTATTTTGATTTTGCATTCGAATATTGCAATCCAGAGGCTGATTTAGAGGCAAAGCCAGAAATCAGCAGAGCGGAAAATTTATTAAGTGCTGCAAATGTGGTCTCAAAATTACGTAGAGAGCTATTAAAAAATAAATCAAAAGAGGCAGCAGCTACTCTTAAAGCGCTAGCTGAAGCCGGAATAACTGGTGCCAATCCAAATGATTGGTATGGCATAAAACCAATTTCATCAGAAGAACCTGCAGTTGCAGATGATCAACCAATCAAAGTCTCGCCAAGTGGTGTCGAAAAGTTTGATGAATGTCAATTACGTTGGTTCTTAGAAAGTCATGGCGGGCAAGATGGAAATTCCACCGCTCAGCTAATCGGAACCGTAATTCATAAATTCGCAGAGTTGGCAGAATCAAGCGAAGTAAATCTGGATAGCCAAATAGAACTATTAACTGCTAACTGGAAATTAGTTGACCCTGAAACAGGATGGATCTCTCGTACTTCTATGGGGCGCGCAGTATTGATGTTAAAGCGCTTCTATAAATATCGCGAATCTATGGCAGGAAAGCGCACCTTTAAAGAGAGCGAAGCTTCCTATAAATTCAATATTGGTCGAGCACTCATTTCCTGCAAAATCGATCGTATCGAAACTACAGTCGATGGCAAGTTGTACATAGTCGATTTCAAAACCGGAAAGAGCACAATCTCTCTTGAAGATGCTAAAACCGATGCTCAGATGCAGATTTATCAGTATGCAGTTGGTCCAGATGTAGCAGGCGCATCTTTGGTTTATTTAGATCATGAATTAAAGGGAAATAAAACACGCGATCAGTTGCCAATAGATCGAAAAGCGGTCGAAGAGCGAATCGAAAGAACTGCAGTCATGATGGGTGGAAAGCGCTATTTAGCAGTGAAAAATAGCAATTGCCAGTTCTGCAATGTCGCTAGCTCATGCCCAATCCAAATCGAAGGGCGTGGTTTATATGGTTAGTGCCAAAGAGATTTCAAAAGTCACCGGCAAAGAGCCAACACCCGAACAGATAGAAATCATCGAATCTGCGCTGCAACCGGCAGTAGTAATCGCTGGCGCTGGTTCAGGAAAAACTGAAACTATGGCGACCAGAGTGCTCTGGTTAGTTGCGAATGGCCATGCAAAACCTGAAGAGATTCTGGGTTTAACCTTTACAAGAAAAGCGGCGGCGGAATTAAAGAAGCGTATTAAGGACCGCTTAAAACAATTAAGAAAAGCTGGACTAATAGATCGAAACTTATCTATTGAGGTACCAGTAATGACTTATCACTCATATGCAGGCAATATTTTGCGGGAATATGGACTTCGTTTGGGAATAGACACTGACTCTGAGCTAATTGGTGAGGCTGTTGTTTGGCAACAAGCAGCAAAGGTACTTCGCAATTGGGATGATGAAGATTTTCAATATGAAGGCGCATTTAAAACTTTAGTCTCAGATTTATTAGGACTCACTAAGAGCGCTATGGAGCATGGAATCTCTGAAACAGAAATCATTGCAGAGAGCGAGAAAGTCTTAAGTCGAATATCAGAAATTCCTTCAGATAAAGATGTCGATAAAGTTAGATTGGTATTGCAACAAAGAATCAAATTACTAGAAATTTCAAAGCGACTTCGCGAAGAACGTATTGCAAGTGGTCAGCTTTCATTTGATGATCAAATGTTCTATGCCGCAAAACTTGCACAAGAAGTTGAGAAAGTCGGAGAACTAGAGCGCGCTAAATATCGAATAGTGCTCTTGGATGAATATCAAGATACTTCGCAATCACAGGTCCGAATGCTGTCTGCGCTATTTAGCAATGGACATCCAGTGATGGCCGTGGG
>JBEAMP010000066.1:0-7963 GCA_041165905.1 Actinomycetota bacterium | reverse complement strand
TGTCATTGGCATTTACCTTGATATTCCGCGCACCAGATAGAACTTTGAAGACCGAAGAAGTCTCTGCGGCTCGCGAAGCTGCTGCTGCTGAAGCGCTCAAACGATGCGGGGCAATCGTTCGTTCTTGATATGAATATTTATGCATTGAATTGCATAAATAAGCCTAATCATCTATCATTCCACTATGAAAATTGGTGTGGTTGGTGCAAGCGGTTATGCCGGTGGGGAGCTTCTGAGGCTGCTTTCTGGTCATCCTGAGTTTGAAGCAGCGGTCATAACGGCCGGTAGCAATGCAGGTGAAGAGATAACTGCAATTCATCCACAATTAAGTAATTATGCTGGAAGAAAATTTGAAAGCAGCGACCCTTCAAAATTAAATGGATTAGATTTAGTTTTTACGGCGCTTCCTCATGGAGAATCCGCAAAATTAATCTCACAACTTGATCCAAACCAGAAAGTTGTGGATTTAGGCGCCGATTATCGTTTGAAATCTGCATCACATTGGCAGAAGTATTACGGGGGAGAGCATGCAGGACATTGGACCTATGGATTGCCAGAACTTCCAAATCATCGAGAGTTGATTAAAGCATCGAACAGAGTCGCAAATCCTGGTTGCTATGCAACGGTGATTGCTTTAGCCACTGCTCCGATGCTGCCATACGTGGATGCTTCAGACATCGTAGTTGTAGCCGCATCTGGCACAACGGGAGCTGGAAGAGCTGCAAAAGTGAATCTAATTGGCAGCGAAGTTATGAGCTCTATGACTTCTTATAAATTTGGTGGCGTTCATCAACATATACCTGAAATTGAACAAGCAACTGGTGCGAAAATATCTTTTACTCCAATTCTTGCCCCAATGCCGCGCGGAATTCTTGCAACAGTAACCGGAAAATTGAAAAAAAGTGCTGATGTTAAAACTGCTTATGTTGAAGCTTATAAATCTGAGGAGTTCGTCTGGGTTCTTCCTGATGGTCAATTACCTAAAACCAGCGCCGTAATTGGATCAAACTATGTGCAACTTCAAGTTGCAATTGATGAACATACTGATCGCGTCGTAGTCTCTGCAGTTATTGATAATTTAGGTAAAGGTGCGGCTGGCCAAGCGATTCAAAATGCCAACTTGATTACTGGCCTTCATGAGTATTCAGGTCTTACCGGAACAGGACTAGGCGTATGAGCCTTCCAAAAGGATTCGTAAGCGGTTCTGTTGCAGCAGGCTTAAAAAGAACCGGCGCATTAGATCTAACAATTATTCAAAATCTAGGCCCTAGTAATTTCGGCACCGCCGTTTACACCACGAATAAAGTAGTAGCAGCGCCGGTTATCTGGTCACGCCAGGTAACGAAAAGCGAGTCGGTCAGTGCAGTTATTCTGAATTCAGGTGGCGCAAATGCCTGCACCGGTCCGCAAGGTTTTGCGGATACTCATAAGAGCGCAGAATTAGTAGCAAAGAAATTGAAGATCTCTTCAAGTGAAGTAGTTGTCTGTTCAACGGGTTTAATCGGTGAATTTCTTCCAATGGACAAGATAGAAACTGGGATTAATCAAATCAATTTGAACGAATCCGGATTCGAAGCGAGTGCTAAAGCCATCATGACAACTGACTCCGTGCCAAAGATGGCAAGTACAGTTATTAAAGGTGCAACCTTCTCTGGGATTGCGAAGGGTGCTGGAATGTTAGCTCCCGCTATGGCCACAATGCTTTCTGTGGTTATGACTGATGCCGAAGTTGATCCAGCAGATGCGAAATCAGCATTCGATCGTGCTGTTGAGTTGACTTACAACCGTATTGATTCTGATGGATGCACATCAACAAATGACACAGTTCTATTTATGGCATCTGGCGCAAGCGGCGTGAAACTTGCTGGAGCAGAACTTCTAAATGCACTAATTGAAGTTTGTGGTTCGTTATCTTCTCAGCTGATTGCAGATGCCGAAGGATCATCTAAGACGGTAGCAATTAAAGTAATAAACGCTGCATCGGAAGAAGATGCGGTTAATGTAGGAAGAGCGAATGCACGAAACAATCTTTTAAAATGTGCCATTTTTGGGGGTGACCCTAATTGGGGTCGAGTTTTGGCTGCTACCGGAACTGCAGACGCGAACTTTGATCCGTTAAATGTTGATGTGAAACTAAATGGCATACAAGTATGCAAAGCAAGCACGCCTGCAGAAGATCGTGATTTGGTGAATTTTGACAATCGATTAGTGGAAATTGAAATCAATTTAAATGCTGGCAATTCATCGGCAACAATACTCACAAACGATCTGACGCATGACTACGTCCATGAGAATTCGGCGTACGCAACATGATAGTTATTAAATTTGGCGGTCATGCTATGACTGACACTTCAGGTTCATTTGCTGAAGTAATAAAGAAATCCTTAGCAAAAGAATCTTGCATCGTAGTGCACGGTGGTGGGCCGCAAATCGATGCTGCACTCAAAACACATCAACTAGACTCAACTTTCATCGGAGGTTTTAGAGTTACCACCCCTGAGATCTTTGCAGTAGTTCAGCAAGTCCTAAGCGGTACGGTATTGAGAGAAGTAGTTGGCCACTTACGTGCACACGATGTGCCTGCAGTTGGAATTTCAGGTAGAGATGGCGGTACCTTGCAAGCAACTCTTTTGAATACTTTGGTAGATGGCACTCCAGCTGATTTAGGTCGAGTAGGAGAAGTTGAAAGAGTAAATACAGAACTTTTGCAATCTCTGCTAGATAGTGGTTTTACTCCCGTGGTTTCTCCAATTGCTGTGGAATTCGATGGGGAAGTTGAAGTTGCGCAACATGGTTTAAACGTAAATGCAGATCTAGCTGCTGCGGCCATTGCCGGCGCACTTGATGCCTCATCGCTAATTTTCATGACTGATGTGCCAGGAATTTATAGAAATTGGCCAGATAGAGATTCCCTAATAAACGAAATCTCTGCATCCGAATTACGGTCCATAAAGCACGAATTCGATGGAGGCATGGCGCCAAAAGTTAAAGCTTGCTTGGATGCTATAGATAAAGGTGCGAAAGTTGTTCGCATAATTGATGGGCGAGATCCCAAAGCGCTAGATGATGCGCTAAATGGTGTTGGCGGAACGGTGATCTACAAATGAAAACAGTAGAAGCCAAGTGGGAAGCGGTCTTTCAGAAGAGTTACGGAACGCCAAAAATAAATATTATTTCTGGTCGTGGATGTTATGTTACTGATGAAAATAAGAAACGCTATTTGGATTTCATTGGCGGAATTGCGACAAATATTCTCGGACAAGCACATCCAGAGATCACAAAGGCGGTCCGCAAACAAATCGGCATAGTCGGACATGTAAGTAATTTGTACGCAAACCCTGTTTCATTAGCTCTTGCTGAAAAACTTATCATGATGACTGGTGTTAAAGATGCAAGAGTTTTCTTCTGTAATTCAGGCACCGAAGCAAATGAAGCGGCGCTAAAGCTTTCTCGCAAGACTGGAAGAACAAATATAGTTTCAACAATCGGTGGATTTCATGGCCGGACGATGGGATCACTCTCTTTAACTGGACAGCCAGAGAAGAGAGAACCATTTTTGCCGATATTGAAAAAGATTAAATATGTTCCTTATGGCGATATCTCAGCGATGTCCAAAGCGGTTAATAGAAAAACCGCAATGGTTATAGTCGAACCTATCCAAGGCGAAAATGGAGTAATCACACCACCTGCCGGATACTTAAAATCAATTCGTGAAATTTGTGACGCGAATGGAGCGCTTTTAGTAATCGATGCAATCCAAACTGGAATGGGAAGAACGGGATTTTGGTTTGGCTATGAACATGAAGAAATCATTCCCGATGTAATTACTCTAGCTAAAGGTTTAGGCGGCGGTTTGCCTCTTGGAGCCATGATTGCAATTGGACCTTCATCTCATTTATTCAAACCTGGTGAACATGGAACTACATTCGGCGGAAATCCAGTTGCCTGCGCTGCCGGTCTTGCCGCTATCAATTATGTTGAAAAGAAAGCATTAAATGAGAAAGCGCTACTTCTCGGAGAATTTTTAAAAGATGAGTTAATGAAAGTTGAAGGTGTTTCAGAAGTTCGCGGAAGAGGTCTATTGCTCGGAATCGTCCTAGAGCAAGAATGGGCAAAAGAGATTGCTAACTATTTGATGGCGAAGGGCGTTCTAGTGAATGCTCCTAATTCAAATACCATCAGAATCGCTCCACCTTTGATTGTCACAAAAATTGAGTGCGCAAAATTTGTAAAAATTTTCAGTGAGGTGATGGCACATGGTTAATAGTGCAGCGGCAAGACGTGCCAAAGTTATAGTTTTAGTTGAATCTGGCGTTATTCACTCTCAATCAGATTTGGTAAAGGAATTGAAGAAATCAGGATATAAAGTAACCCAGGCAACTGCATCCCGTGATTTAGAAGAGATTGGTGCTGTTAGAGGCAGCAATGGTTATCAATTAGCTTCCTCTAGTGATGATTCGCTTGCAAGAGTTTTAACTACAGAGAATTTGATTTTGAGTGTTGAAGCTTCTGGAAATCTAGCGGTAGTAAGAACTCCACCCGGGGGAGCACAGTTACTGGCATCCAACCTAGATCACTCAAGACTTAAATCAATTATCGGAACTATTGCAGGTGACGACACGGTGCTGGTTGTTTCTCGTAAATCCAATGGCGGAGCAGAACTTGCGAAAGAATTGCTTGCTTTAGGTAAGAAGAGAGGTAAGAAATAATGGCGCTCTGGGGTGGACGTTTTAGTTCTGGACCAGCTGAATCAGTTTTCGCGCTCTCACGTAGCGTCCACTTTGATTACCGATTAGCACCTTACGATCTACGCTCCTCTTTGGCGCACCTATCTGTTTTGGAAAGTAGTGGATTAATAGATAAAAGCGATGCGGAGAAGATTGCAAAAGTCCTACGCGAACTAATGGCGGAAGTATCAAATGGTGACTTTGGAATTAATGAGAATGACGAAGATATTCACTCAGCGCTAGAGCGCGCAATGATGGATCGAATCGGCGAAGCTGGCGGAAAACTTCGCGCTGGTCGCTCTCGCAATGATCAAGTTGCAACAGATTTACGTTTATTTGCAATCGACCATATGCTGCAAATTGCAGAGTTAATCACAGAACTTCAGATCGCTTTACTTTCGAAAGCGAAAGAGTACGCAGATGCTCCGGCCCCTGGATTTACTCATTTACAACATGCTCAACCAATTCTCTTCGGTCATGAATTAGCAAAACATGTTCATGCTTTTGCACGTGACTTGGATCGAATAAATGATTGGCTAGCCCGCACTTCATACAGTCCATTAGGCGCTGGAGCGCTTGCCGGGAGCTCTTTGCCATTAAAGCCGGAAGAGACCGCAAAGCAATTCGGATTCAATGGTGCAATTGGTAATTCAATTGATGCTGTGAGTGACAGAGATTTTGTCGCTGAAGCTCTATTTATTCTTGCAATGGTTGGTGTACATCTTTCTCGCATCGGAGAAGAGTGGTGCATCATGGCAACTTCAGAATTTGCTTGGGCAAAATTAGATGATGCATTCTCGACTGGTTCATCAATAATGCCGCAGAAGAAGAATCCTGATATGGCTGAACTTGCTCGCGGTAAAGCAGGACGTTTAGTTGGCAATTTAACAGGTGTACTTACCATGCTTAAAGGTCTGCCTTTTGCTTATAACCGCGATTTGCAAGAAGATAAAGAACCGCTCTTTGATTCCATTGATACTTTAAATTTAGTATTGCCGGCGGTTACCGGTATGGTTGCAACTACCTCGTTCAATCGCGAAAAAATGGCAGAGGCGGCCCCGGCTGGCTTCTCATTAGCTACCGAAATTGCAGATTATCTAGTTCGAAAAAACGTACCCTTTTCTAAAGCGCATGAAGCAGCTGGAAAGTGCGTTGCAATTGCTGAATCGCAGAATAAAGATTTACATCAACTTTCGGATTCTGAATTCTTATCTGCCCATAAAGATCTAGATTCTGCAGTCCGCTTGGTGCTTTCAGTTGAGGGAGCGCTTTCAGGCAGGACTACTCATGGAGGCACAGCGCCTTCAGAATTAAAGAAGCAATTTGCCGAACTTGAAAGCCAGATAAAATCTGCAAAATCAATAATTAACAACGAAGCAAAGAACTTCTCTGAAATGATGGGTGCATGAGCGCAGTGGGCAGAGGCAAAGAACTTCTTGAAGAACTTCGTTGGCGCGGCCTAGTTGCCCAAACCACGGATGAAAAGGCGCTAATCGAACAATTAGATAAGCCAACTACGGTTTATCTGGGGATCGATCCAACAGCTCCATCAATTCACTGTGGAAATTTAGTGGTGCTCTTAGTCTTAAAGCGCATGCAGCAATTTGGCCATACCCCAATTGCTTTAGTCGGCGGCTCAACTGGCTTGGTCGGCGACCCATCCGGAAAGAGCGAAGAGCGCACCTTTAATGATGAAGAAGTTGTCAAAGAGTGGGTAGAAAGAATCCGCAAACAGGTATCAAAGTTCTTAGATTTCGATGCTAAACCAAATGGCGCTATTGCAGTTAATAATTACGATTGGACCAAGGAATATTCAGCGCTTCGATTATTACGCGAAATCGGCAAACACTTCAGTGTTAATCAGATGCTCTCAAAAGATTCTGTGCAAAGTCGAATTGAAGCTAGCGGAATTTCATATACAGAATTTTCCTATCAAGTTCTTCAAGGACTTGATTACTTAGAGCTTTTCCGTCGACACAATTGCACTTTACAAATTGGTGGTTCTGATCAGTGGGGAAACATTGTTGCTGGCCTTGATTTGATTCGTAAAGTCGAAGGCGTAAGTGCTCATTGCCTGACCTCTCCGTTACTTGTTAAATCAGATGGTTCTAAATTTGGTAAGACCGCTAGCGGTACTGTTTGGCTAGATCCTGAAATGACTTCGCCTTATGCCTTCTACCAATATTGGATCAACACTCCTGATGCTGATGTGATTGGTTTCTTGAAAGTTTTCACCTTCTTGAAAAAAGAGGAGATAGCAGCGATTGAGAAATCAATGCAGGAAAATCCCGGAGCTCGTGAAGCGCAGCGCACTTTGGCTCGTGAATTAACTTCTCTAGTTCATTCACCAGCAGATGCAGAGCGAGTTGAATTCGCGGCAAAGGCGCTCTTTGGTCAAGCCGAGCTATCTGATTTAGATGAAAAAACATTAGTTTCATCGCTAAAAGAATTGCCATCAACTTCAATTTCATTAAATGAAATTCCAAGTTGGGTAGATCTATTGGTCGCAACAGGAGTAGTAGATTCAAAATCAGCCGCTCGTCGCATTGTTAAAGAGGGTGGCGCATATCTCAACAACCAGAAAGTCACAGAAGAGGGATTTGCACCAGAAAAAAGCGACTTTTTACACGGGAAAGTTGCACTTTTGCGAAAAGGTAAACGTGATTTGGCAGCTGTTTGGGTTAAGTAGATTTTCAAAAACCCTTAAAAACCCTTATAAATCAAGATTTTTCCACCAATTCCTATTGAGCTAAATTAAGCCATATTTCAAAATTAGAATTCTTCTCAAGAACCTCGATTTGACCATTCCAATAGCCCCCCGTATAGTTGCGCTCCTTGCAGTGAAACGGACTAAATTTAAGTACGTACTGCAGAAAAGCCCGATTTATACCGGTTTTTCGCATGGATCAAACCCGATTTGACCCTGCGCGTAAGCCTGTTATAGGTTTGGCCGCTGCCCTAGCAGAGCGTGAATTTCATGTGATGCGAGTGCGCAACCGTAACTTGAGAACTCAACAGCGTGCCATAAGTCAATGCCGGAATCGGCTTTATTTGCCGTTTCCGAAATTAATATATAAATCAAAAAGGCCTCAAAATAGCTGAATTTATTTAACTTTTTTGAGAACCTGTTGATTCTTTGAGCAAAGACAAAATTTAACGACAGTTAGTTTGTCTGTTTGCCAAATCAAATAACCATTTCTATGGAGAGTTTGATTCTGGCTCAGGACGAACGCTGG
>JBEAMP010000065.1:0-6884 GCA_041165905.1 Actinomycetota bacterium | reverse complement strand
CGTCTTTGAAATTCGTTCTTTGGCATAAATCAACCTATTTTTGGGGAGTTAATGTCAATGAATCTAGGTTGGCTATTTGGTTCCATGCCCAGCTTTCTTGCTTGAGAGGCAAGGGCCATTGGGGAACTACGATGCGCAATCTGACTATTGATTGCATCTCGTTGGTCACTAAGTGTCTGCGCCTCTCTTTGTAACTGTGCCAATGTAAAGGCATCTTTAGTTGACATTGAAGTGATTGTGAACATCATCAATAGCATGAGCATTGCGATAAAGGTGCCAAGTACTGCCATGGACTTACTTGAGATTTTGCTTCCTGTTTCTAATTCAGGAACTAATTTGAGAATTGCACGTTGTGACGAAGAAGCAATCACTTCTCTTGTTCTACTTATTGCCGGAGCAAAACTTGGAAGAGCCATTTAAGCCGCCACCCTCTCCACTGCTCGGATTCGAACTGATTGCGCACGGTTATTTAGTGCAATCTCCGTATCACTTGCTGATTCACCTTTGGCAATTAATTTGAATTTCGCTTGATGCCCAGGCAATTCGATTGGAAGATCGCGTGGAGATGTTGATTGCGTAACTTGGGCAAAAGCTTCTTTTACGATTCGATCCTCGAGAGATTGAAACGAGAGAACTACTAAACGTCCGCCAACATTTAATAAATCAAGCGCCTGCGGAAGAGCGCTCTCGATAACTTCCAATTCGTTATTAACCGCAATACGTAGCGCTTGGAAGGTACGCTTTGAAGGATTTCCCCCAGTTCTCCTAGCGGCAGCTGGGATGGCGCTCTTAACTAAAGCCGACAATGTTGCAGTTGAAGTAATTGGAGAAATCTCACGTTCACGGATAATAAAATCGGCAATTCTTGGAGCGAATTTCTCTTCACCATAAACTCTTAAAATTCGGGCTAAATCGCCGTGAGACCAGGTATTTACGATCTCTTCTGCAGTAATTCCTTTACTTTGATCCATACGCATATCAAGAGGCGCATCTTGGGAATATGAAAAGCCGCGTTCTGCTTGATCAAGTTGCATAGATGAGACACCCAAATCAAAGAGCGCCGCATCAATTTTCTCAAAACCAAAAGATTTAACTACTTCATTGAAGCAATCAAATACAGAGTGGGCAATATGTACACGATTTCCAAATTGTGAAAGTCTGGCGCTAGCTTTTGCAATTGCTTGAGTGTCGCGATCAATTCCTATTAATGTTAAATTTGGAAAACGATTTAACATTTCAAAAGAGTGGCCACCTAATCCAAGAGTGGCATCTACAAAAACAGGAGAAGTCGAATTATTAATTGCTGGTGTTAATAAATCTATACATTTATCAAGTGCTACAGATATGTGCATCCGCTTCCCCTTTCTTTACTTACTGCTTTCTTTACTTTTATTCCTTTTGCATTTCGCTTTTAAATCCTCTGGTCACTGCCGTCCTACGGATCAGGCTCTGGCTTCGGGGAAGTGAAGTCAGAACGAGGAAGGCAGTGGCCACAAGATTTAAATTTTTAGAAGAGTCCCGGGAATACCTCCTCGGAGACATCAGCGAAATTCTTTTCACGATCTGCTAGATATTCAGTCCATGCCTTCGCATCCCAAATTTCTACGCGAGTATTTGCACCAATAACTACACATGCTTTTTCTAAATTTGCATATTCGCGAAGACTCTGCGGAATTGTTACGCGACCTTGGCGATCAGGAATTTCATCGTGTGCGCCAGCAAACATGACACGTGAATAATCACGAGCAGCTTTCTGTGTTACAGGTGCTTGGCGGAGTGTTTCGGTAATAGTTACAAATTCACTTTGTGGAAATACATATAAACAACGCTCTTGGCCTTTAGTGATAACAAGACCTGAGGAGAGTTCTTCGCGGAACTTTGCAGGAAGAATCAATCGACCCTTCTCATCAAGCTTCGGTTCGTGGGTTCCCAAGAACATCGCTTAGAACCACCTCCCCCGAGATAAACATTGGTTCCGGCCTTTACGCCCTACAATTCCCCACTTTACTCCACTTTTCTCCTTTTTCAACCACCTTTAGCCACTTATTCCCCAAAGCCCCCCACTTATTCCCCTTACTCAGAACTGACCTTTTTGACTTTGGGAGCAACAAAAAAAGCGCCCCAGAGGGCGCTTAATTCTTGAAACTATTTATTACTGCTGATTTCGGCGGTCCCAACGATCTTGGATGCGAGCGCCTCTTGGAGCTTTCGCTTTAATTTCGACCTTGCCGATGCGGATAGTCACCGCTCCAGTGAGCGCAATCAGGAAACCTGCGACCCCAAGTAGGGCGAAGTTGGCGATAACCCCAGCCAAAATCAATGCGATACCAGCAAGGATGGCTGCAATATTTAAAAGTAGGCGCGGGCGGACATTTCGCTCTAAAGCAGCTGCAAGACGTGGGTCTTCAGATGCAAGCGCGCGCTCCATCTCATCAATGATCTTCTTTTCGCGATCAGTTAGTCCCATGGCTCTAATTTACTCTTTATCTTTGTTTCTATACAAACGCGCTGGGCGCACAGATCTCTCTCCGAAGCGCGCGGCCGCCTGATCTACCGCGCTCTCAGCCTCTCGCCACCCCTTTTCGCGTTGGCCGAGCATCAATTGTTCGGGGGCATCATCATGTAGGTTCGAGAGTGATACGCCAACCAGCCTCAATCTAGCTCGGTCTAGCTTCAAAGCTAAAAATAAATCTTTTACAACTTGGTATATCTCATGAGTTGAACTTATTGGAAGTGGCAAAGTCTTTGAACGGGTAATTGTTTTGAAATCTGCAAATCGAACTGTGATCGTGATGGTTTTTGCAAAGAGGCTACGGCTACGCAACCTGGTGCTTGCACGTTCTGTTAATTTTAAATATTCACTCAATATCGCTTCTGGATCATCTATGTCATACGAAAAGGTTTCATTTGCACCGATTGATTGCTCCGGATCATCAACAACTACTTCTCGATAATCACGTCCCCAGGAAAGTTGATAAAGATGATCACCGGTGGCATCTCCTAGCGCGCGTTTTAATGTCTCAAGTGGAGTATTTGCGATATCGCTAATTTGGCGCAATCCAAGTCGTTCTAATTGTTCGGCCGTCTTTGGCCCCACTCCCCATAGATCACTAACTGGAAGAGGATGCAAGAAGCTAATTACACGGTCATCTGGAATTTCTAATAAACCATTTGGTTTGCAATGACCAGAAGCGAGCTTGGCAATAAATTTATTTGAGGCAATTCCTACAGAACAGGTAATGCCACATTCATCATGTACTCGCTTTCTAATTGCTTGTCCGATTTCGCGTGGAGTTCCGAGTAATTTCTGAGCTCCAGTTATATCCATAAATGCCTCATCAAGCGAGAGCGGTTCGACATATGGTGTGAAGGATTGGAATATCTCCATTACCCGTGCAGAGATTTCAGAGTAACGATGATGATCAGGTGATACGAAGATTGCATTTGGAGCCATTCGCTTTGCGCGGCCAACAGGCATCGCTGCTCTGATGCCAAATTTACGAGCTGCATAATTTGCACTTAAAACTACGCCACGAATTCCTGCTCCTACCACTACTGGTTTACCACGTAGCGATGGATCATCTAATTCGGCGACGGATGCATAGAAAGCATCCATGTCGCAATGAATTATGGTGGTCATGAAATTAGATTACTTTTCTTACTGGTAAAACTTTCATAGGCAGCGCCCAAATCCCATGCGCCAGTTGCGCGAATAGAGACCCCTTTGGGGCCAGTGCGGCGTACTACACCGCGCACCAGTAGTAACTTTGAAGAGAACAAAGTCTGCGCAAACTCTGCTTGTTCTCTCAAAGTATCTTCAAAGAAGGTGGCATCGCTACAACCAAAGCCATCATCGATTGATAAGAAGATAACGCGCTTTCCAGAACGAACTGGTGGTTGCTGTAGCGCAACTTTTACTCCCGCAACCAAAATGCTAGAACCGGAGCGCTGCTTAAGTAAATCCGAAGATCTAATAGCGCCGATTGAATTAAGAAAATGTCCGTAGAACTGCAACATATGAGAACTAACTTCCATTCCCAACGTCTCAATCTCAGTCTGGACCTTTTCGGCCAAATTTAAATCAGGTAATCCACTTGGCTTTAAATCAGGCGCTTTAAAACCAAAGGTCATCTGCGCACCTGGCAAAGCTGCCGCAGGCGAACGACTGATATCTGCCAAATGCAGGAGTAGATCTCTTCTGGTAATTTTTTGGCCAACATTATGCAGCGAATCAAATGCACCGACCATAATTAATTTTTCGGTCGTTGGTAGCGATGCGCCAGCTCTACGAACGAAATCTGTTAAATCTAAATATGGTTGAGCACGAACAATGTTGATGGCCTCTGCTTCAGAGATTCCAGAGATATCGCTAAGCGCCATGCGAATCGCGCTAGTTTCCTTAAAGCTTTCAACCCTATATGTAATATCAGATTTATTTACATCAACTGGTAGCGCTGCGATTTTCATCTGACGGGCTTCATCAAGAATTAAACGCTTTGGGTACATGCCAGGATCATGTGTTAATAGCCCTGCGATAAATGCTGCTGGATGGTGGGTTTTAAGCCAAGCTGATTGATAAGTTGGCAGCGCAAAAGCTGCAGCATGAGCTTTGCAGAAACCGAAAGAGGCAAAAGCGCGAAGTACCTGCCAGATTTCATCAACGACTGATTTTGGATAGCTCTTTATTGAGGCGCGCTCATAGAACCAATCACAGATCTCTTGTTGCTTAGAGAAATCACCCAGCGCACGCCGTTTTTCGTCAGCTTCTGCATATGAAATTCCGGTCATTATCGAAATGATCTGAATAACCTGTTCGTGAAAGACCACTACCCCTTGGGTATCTGCCAAAACCCCATGTAAATCAGGATGAATTAGCTGCGCTGGCTTAAAACCATGGCGGGCATTTAAGAACGGAGTAATCATGTCGCTCTTTACCGGCCCAGGTCTAAATAACGAGATATCAATAATTAAATCTTCAAAGCACTCCGGCTGTAATTTGCCGACTAATTCACGTTGCCCTGGAGATTCAATTTGAAAGAGCCCAATGGTGCGAGTTGATTGAATTAATTTATAGGTATCTGGATCATCTAACGGAACAGATTCGATATCAAGTGCGCGACCATCAATCCGTTCAACTTCATTGATTGCATATGCAATTGCAGATTGCATCCGAACTCCTAGAATATCTAGCTTTAATAAACCAATTGCTTCAACATCATCTTTATCAAATTCAACCATCGAATAACCGCTGGCATTGATCAGCATGGGTGCGCGATCTGGCAGAGTATTGTTGCTAAGGACAACTGCACATGGATGCATCGCTAAATTTCGTGGCAGCCCATCTAAACGTTCTGCAATTTTGATAGCCATTGCAGCAAGTGGCGTATTGATATTTAAATTTCGAAGTTCTGGGAGGCTTTCTAAAGCTTTTGAGATATTGCGGGCGCGAATATGTGGCAAGCTCTTTGCAATTAAATCAATCTCGCTCTGAGACATCCCAAGTGCGGCCCCGGTATCACGAATTGCATGGCGAGCTCTATAAGTTTCGAGCATCGCAACTGTTGCAGTGCGATGTTGATATTTCTTAAAAACTAAATCATAAATTTCTAACCGCCTTGCTGATTCGACATCAATATCAATATCAGGCAACGCCCTGCGAAGCGGCGAACAGAAGCGTTCCATTAATAACCCATAACGAATTGGATCAACTCCAGAGATTCCAAGTAGGTGGCAGATTAAAGAACCGGCACCACTACCCCGAGCTGCTACCCGAATTCCTGCGCTACGGGCCATATCTGCAACATCTGCAACCGTTAAAAAATAACTTTCGTATCCGAGAGTTGCCACCGTAGCTAATTCATCATCAAGACGTGCACGAGCTTTAGCTAAATCACCGCTGTTGGAATAACGCCAATTTAGCCCTGATTCGCAGCGAGTTCGAAGTAGCGAGCGCATCTCTTTGTAAGTCTGGACACCCACCACTTGCGCTTCTGGAAGTTCGATCCCACCAAGGCCAAACTCTTGTGGTGACAAGATGCAGCGCTCTGCAATTCTCTGTGTGGTTCGAAGTAGCGCTCTACCATTTCGTTCTCCGGCTGCACGTGAAATTTCATCAGCCAAATCGCGCATCTGTTCTGGGCTCTTTAAATATGCCTCACTGTTAAATCTTTCAACATGGCGAATATGTAAAGGCACTAATTTGCGCGCTGCATCCAAGATATCTGCGATTGGTCCATCTTCGGGATTTAGCATTCGTGAACTATTGGTAATTATCGCTGGCAAATCATGGTCGCGCGCAAAACCCAACATTCGCCCTGCATGGGTTGTTGAGCGCGCTCCATCCCCTGGCGTTAAGTGAGATACACATTCAATTACTGAATCTGCAAAATAGCCTCTGTATTTATTAAATACTTGTAACGCTTGATCTGGTCGATGTTTAGTAAGTAAATTTGAAATCTCTGATTCTGGTCCATGTAAGAGAATTAAATTACTGGTATATTCAAAAAGGGTCTTTATCTTTTCAATATGCAGAGTTGGTGGATTGCGATCAGGCCGTAGCGCAGACATCAATCTACATAGCGAGCGCCACCCGCTATCGGTTCCGGTTCCGGACTGAGCAAGTAAAGTTACGCGAGCGCCATCAAGTTGTAGGTTGACTCCGACAATCGGTGCGATTGCGAAATCTTTCGCAGCTTGGACAAAGCGAATAACGCCAGCTAATGAATCTCGATCGGTAATTGCAAGGGCAGGCGAACCAAATTGCGCAGCTCTTGCAATTAAATCTTGGGGTTGCGTGGTGCCATATTTAAATGAGAATGAAGTGGCGCTACTTAAGTGAATAAAGCTAAACAATTCGAATCAACCACTTACCTGTCGCTTCGTCG
>JBEAMP010000064.1:0-9232 GCA_041165905.1 Actinomycetota bacterium | reverse complement strand
ACCAGATTTCATTGCTTTGATTTCAAAGGATTGACTGATGGTTGCTTCAGGAAAGATGCCAACAATTTCGCCATCGCGAAGTGCGCGAAGCGCAGTCACGAATGAGGCGCCACCATTTTCTCTATCAACTGAAATATGTTTCATGCCTCGAAGTAATGGTCCTGCAATTTTATTGTCGAATGCCGCTTTCTTTGCCATAAAACGGATATAGCGTTTTAGGTGTAGTGCGCCAGTTCCGATAAATGCAAAATCTAAATAGCTCACGTGATTGCTAGCAATTACCGCGCCACCTTTGCGAGGCAAATTTTCTTGACCTTCAAATTCGAATTGAATATCAAGACCTTTCCAGAGCGCCTTAAAAAGGCTAATTACTGGGGGATAAACCAATTCAGCCACGAGCTGCCATTGCCTCTTTATAAAGTCGACCAGCTCGATAGCTTGAACGAACAAGTGGTCCGCTCATAACCCCAGAGAATCCAATGGCTTTCGCTTCATCTGCTAATTCGACAAATTCATTTGGCTTTACCCAACGAGAGATTGGGTGATGCATTGGAGTTGGTCTCAAATATTGAGTAATGGTGATGATGTCACAACCTGCATCGTGTAAATCTTTGAGCGCTTGTGTTACCTCGTCACGCTCTTCGCCCATTCCAAGAATCAAGTTTGATTTAGTAATTAATCCAAAATTACGAGCCTGGGTAATCACATCTAATGAAAGGTCATATCGAAAAGCCGGACGAATTCGCTTGAAAATACGTGGAACGGTTTCTAAATTGTGGGCAAAAACCTCAGGTCGTGATTCGAAAACTTGGTTTAGTAATTCTGGCTTACCGCTGAAATCAGGTGCCAACATCTCTACGCCTGTTTCAGGATTTAATTCATGAACTTTCCGAATAGTTTCGGCATAAAGCCAAGCGCCTTCATCTTCTAGATCATCTCTAGTAACACCTGTGATTGTGGCGTAACGAAGTTGCATCTGTTTTACAGATTCTGCAACTCTTCGCGGTTCGTCACGATCAAGTGGAAGTGGTTTTCCAGTATCTATATTGCAAAAGTCACAACGTCTTGTACAACGGTCGCCACCAATTAAAAATGTAGCTTCGCGATCTTCCCAGCATTCAAAAATATTTGGACAAGCTGCTTCTTGGCAGACAGTATGTAGACCTTCATTGACAACAAGAGATCTAAGTTGAGTGTATTCAGGACCCATCTTTGCGCGAGTTTTAATCCATTCAGGTTTACGTTCGATAGGAGTTTGCGCATTGCGAGCTTCGATGCGAAGCAATTTGCGGCCATCAGGCGCTACCTTTGAATCGCTGCTCATGGTTCTAGTTTACTTACTTGCGCGAGAGCCGAAACCATCTCTTTTTCAAGCGTAGGCGTGACTTCAGTAATCGAAATTTTGCGATTTAACTCTCGCTCCATGCTAGTGGTCTGAGCTTCTGGCATCCCGCATGGAACAATCGCATCAAATTTACTCAAATCAGGGGAGACGTTTAATGCAAAGCCATGCATCGTTACGCCCTTGGCAACTCTTACGCCAATTGCTGAAATTTTTCTCTCGCCTTTTTCATCTTTTATCCAGACCCCAGTTTTACCGGCGATGGAGATTCCTTTAATTCCAAACTGGCCAATAGTTTTAATTAGCGCTTCTTCTAAAGTTCGTACAAAACCAACAACTTCATTTCGCTTGTCAAGTCGAACAATTGGATATCCAACAATTTGACCGGGTCCATGCCAAGTGATTCTTCCGCCGCGATCTACATCAATAACTGGAGTGCCATCTTGCGGCCGCTCTAAAATGTCTGTTCGTCTGCCAGCGGTGTATACAGAAGGGTGTTCGATTAGTATCAAAGTGTTCTGTATTTGACCAGTAGCCACTTGCTCATGAATATCTCGCTGCTTCTGCCAGGATTTTTCATAATCAAGCAGTCCGCTATGAATTACGTTGATATCTGAGAGCGCAACTGGCACATGTCCATTGTATTCCATCCTGTTAGGTAGACTTCGAGAGTCAAATTTAGGAGAGATAAATGCGCGTTCGCGGTCGTAAAGCACTTTGGATTGCAATTATTACAGTTGTTGCTTGGCTCGGAATATCTGGCGTGGCAGGGCCAATGTTCGGAAAGTTATCAACAGTTCAAAAGAATGATAATTCTGACTTTTTGCCAACAAATGCAGAGTCATACAAATTCACAAAAGAGTATGAAAAATTTGCTCCAACATCAGACCGCGCAATACCAGCATTAGTTCTCTTCCTTGGCGAAATTGATGAAACCAAGATTGCTGCGGCAAATGGTTTTTTGCAGACCTTGCCAGCTAAGAGCGTAGAAGGAACCGATAAAAAGATTGGCGATTACCTAGTTCCAGGTTCTCCAATTTTCGCTTTCCCGTCACAAGATAATCAAGCTTTACTTGGATCACTCTCATTTGACTCAGCCAAAATAGCCGATCAAATTGGAAACGAACCAGCGCTTCCTCTGGTAATCGAATCAATTAGAAATTACACGGACGAATTTTCAAGCCAAGGTGGATTCGAATCACATGTGACTGGATTTGCGGCAATCTTTGCCGACCTATTCAAAGCTTTTGGTGGAATTGATTCAACACTTCTATATTGGACTTTAGGCATTGTGGCTTTAATTTTGATTGTTGTTTATCGCTCACCAATTCTTTGGATCCTGCCGCTATTTAGCGCTTTGATGGCTGAATCTTTAGCAGGCGCAGTTATCTATACTCTTGCAAAGAATGATATTTTGACTTTAGATGGGCAATCACAAGGAATTCTCTCTGTACTAGTGATTGGTGCTGCAACCGATTATGCCTTGCTGTTAATTGCAAGATATCGAGAAGAGTTACATCACCATGAGTCTAAATACGATGCAATGCGGATTGCGCTTCGTGGGGTAGTTGAACCGATTATCGCATCTGGCATGACTGTAACAATTGGACTATTGGTTTTAATACTTAGCGAATTAAAGAACAATCGTTCACTTGGCCCAGTGGGTGCAATAGGAATTGTTGCTTCAATGATTACCATTTTGACTTTGTTACCAGCGTTATTAATTTTATTCGGTCGCTGGATTTTCTGGCCACGCATTCCACGTCATGATGATATTGATGAGAAGTTGACTGGAGCGTGGGCGAAGGTTGCTAACGCAACCGCTCGTAATCCTCGCAAGTACGCGATAGTTACTTCAATAATTCTTTTGGTTATGGCTGGTTTCATTACCACCCTAAAAGCTTCAGGTATTTCGACTTTAGAAGGATTTACCAAGAAACCTAAATCTTTAATTGGACAAGAGCTCTTACTTGAGCACTTCCCAGGAGGACAGAATCAACCTACCCAATTAATTGTTGCTAAAGATAAATCTGAAGAGATAATCGCGGCAGTGAGCAAGATTGATGGAGTTGCATCTGTTATGCCAGAAATATTAGATCCTGCCAACCCGACAGTTATTGAAAATGGCGGTCGTATCGTTTTGGATGCAACTTTAGAAGTTCCTGCCGATTCAAATGCTGGTAGAGCGTTAGTACCGCAGATTCGCGACGCAGCACATGCAATTGATGATGCTGCTTTAGTTGGCGGTATCAGTGCAACTTTCTACGATGTTGATGTTGCATCAGAACGTGATCGTAATTTGATTATTCCAATTGTTTTGTTGATCATTGCCGTGATTCTCGCGTTGCTACTTCGAAGCATCGTGGCAGCGCTAATCCTGCTGGTTACAGTAGTGCTCTCATTCGCTGCAACATTAGGTGTATCGGCATTCGTCTTTAATAACATCTTCAATTTCCCAGGCGCAGATACCTCGTTCCCATTATTTACATTCGTATTCTTGGTAGCGCTTGGTATCGACTACAACATCTTCTTGATGACGCGCGTACGTGAAGAGGCGTTAAAACTAGGCACTAAGGCAGGAACAATTAAAGGTGTGACTGTCACCGGTGGAGTTATCACTTCTGCTGGTGTGGTCTTAGCTGCAACTTTCACAGTGCTTGGCGTTTTGCCTCTTGTTGCTCTTGCTCAAATCGCCTTTGCAGTTGCGTTCGGTGTATTACTAGATACATTGGTGGTCCGATCGCTATTAGTGCCTGCGTTAGTTCACATTCTCGGAAAACGAATTTGGTGGCCAGCTAAATTAGCTGATTAATTATGCGCGTCGGCATTTTTGGTTATGGGCTTGCTGGAAGAGTATTTCATGCACCCCTTATCAATCTTGCCGGCATGGAAATTGTGGCTATCCAAACTACAAATCCTGAACGTGCGTCACAAGCCAGAGCCGATTTTCCAAATGCACTTATATGTTCAGATTCAAATGAACTTTTGTCACAGAAGTTGGATCTAGCTGTTGTTGCATCTGTCAACACAGCTCATGAGGTAAATGCAAAGGCAGCAATTGATGCTGGTGTAGCGGTGGTGGTTGATAAACCAATGGCAACTACATTGGCCGGAACTCGAGAGCTTTTTAATTATGCAGAGAGTAAGAATGTTCCAATTACTGTTTTCTATAATCGACTTTGGGATAGCGACACCTTAACAATTAAGAGTAATTTAGAGTTAATTGGTACCCCACATCGTTTTGATGGAAGATTTGAAAGATGGCGTCCAGATTTAGCTGCTCAATCTTGGCGAGAGCAGACTTCGTCAGCCCAAGGTGGGGGTTTACTTTTAGATCTTCAATCCCACTTAGTTTCAACTGCAATAGATTGCTTCGGACCAGCAAAATTAAAATATGCCAAAATTCAATCAGTTCGCGGTGCATCTGATGATGATGTGCTTTTAGTTTTAGAGCATGACACTGGTTGCGTTTCCTCTCTTGCAGCTAGCGCAATTTCAGGGGCGCCTGGTCCAAGGATTAGGTTGTTAGGCGATAAAGGCGCATTAGTGGTCAATGAATTAGATCCGCAAGAAGCTTTGCTGCGCTCTGGTAATTATGTTGATGGAGATAAACGTTCAAAAATTGAGCTACACAGGGGCTCCGAAATTACAGAAGTTCTAGCTGTGCCTGGTAATTATCAATCTTTCTACGAACAGATGAGTAATTTCCTCCAAGGAAACGGCCAACTTCCACTTTCAAAAACATTAGTTCTGCAAGTAGCTGAAATTATTGATCAAGCAAGGAATTTCAAGTGAGCACGGTCGTTATTGGCGCTGGCTTGGCCGGTTTAAATGCGGCGCTGACTTTAGAAAAAGCGGGCAAAGAAGTTACATTGCTTGAAGCATCAGATCGCGCAGGTGGCAGAGTTGCAACAGATGTAGTTGATGGCTTTCTACTTGATAGAGGTTTTCAATTAATAAATGCAAATTATCCAGAGTTGAAGCAATTAGAAGTTATTGAAAAAATTGATTTTATTGAAGCTCCAAGAGCTGTAGCTATCACTATTGAAGGAAAAGAGAGTTTCTTAGGAGATCCACGCCATCATTTAGGCAGCGCCTTAAATTCCAGTACTGGTTCAATAAAAGAAAAGATTGGTTTGATCAGCTACCTGACTAAATCTCCAAAGTCGGGAATTTCTGTTGCAGCGCAACTTCAGTCTCTAGGTAAAACATACGATCGGGTGCTTAGACCATTTTTAACCGGAGTTTTTCTATGTGATCCTGCAGAGGTTGAAGCTTCGGTGGGCAAAGAGTTAATCAATTCCTTTGTAACTGGCCGACCGGGTTTGCCTGCAAATGGTGCAGGTACATTGGCGTCAACATTAGCAGCCGAAATTTCTGATATTAGATTCGATGTACGAGTAGATGTAATAAAAGATGGATATCTAAAAACAAGCGCCGGAAAAATTGAGTTTGAATCGTTGATTGTTGCTACCGATGCAAATATTGCAGCGCAACTACTGGATATTGAGGAAGTACCGCCAATGGTTGGATGTACAACCTGGTACCACGTACCTGATTCTTCACCATCAGATAACCCATACTTACTTTTAGATGGAATGCAGGCAGGTCCAGTAGTTAACTCGATAGTAATTAGCAATATGGTTGAAAGTTATGCTCCGGTAGGCCGCCACTTAATTTCGACTTCGACAATTCAACGCGCATCAGAATCAGAAGTCCGTCGCCATTTATCTGCAATGTGGGGAACTAGTACCCAACGCTGGGAATTACTTGCTAAATACGAAATTCCAGCAGCGCTACCGCTTGCAAGAGTTGGTAAGAGATTGGCAAATAATGTTCGAATTGATAAAAATATTTTCGTTGCAGGTGATTGGCGTGAATCGCCTTCACAAAATGGAGCGCTTAAATCTGGAAGAAGAGCTGCTGAAACTTTAATCAGCCAACGCATCTAGCGCAGGACCAATATGTGGGAAATCAAAATTAAATCCCGCATCTTGCAATACACCAGGTAAAACTTTCTTTGATCCCAGAATTTCAGTACTAAATCCACCCAAGGCAGCTTTTAGAGCAAATGCAGGTGCGGGAAATAGCGCTGGACGACGTAATGCGCGAGCCAGGGCTGAGGTAAATTCTTGATTAGTGACTGGATTTGGTGAGGTTAAATTAACGGCACCAGAGATCTGGTTATTTTCCATTAAGAATTCAATAGCACGAAGGTGATCGTGAAGTGTTATCCAAGACCACCATTGCTTGCCATTTCCAAGTTTTCCGCCCAAACCAAAACGAAATAGCGGAAGCATTCTGCCGAGAGCGCCACCGGTTGGATCTAAAACTAAACCGGTGCGAATTTTTACAGTACGAACATCTCCGGCTAAATCTGCTGCAGCTTCCCATTCACGACAAACTGCAGCTAGAAAATCATCGCCTCCGCGATCGCTTTCGATTACTGCGCGATTTCCGGTTTCTCCATACCACCCGATAGCAGAAGATGAGATAAATACTTTTGGTTTTACTTGTGAAACCGCATTTGCAATAGTTGTGGTACCAAGTAGACGCGAATTTAAAATTTCAGATTTATATTTCTTGGTCCATCGCTTATCGCCAACTCCAGCTCCAGCTAAGTGGATAACTGCATCAACACCAGCTAGGGAATCTAAATCAATTTCAGATTGGGCAGGGTTCCAGAAAATTTCCTCTGGAGAAACAGTAGGACGACGAACAAGTCGTTGCACGGTATAGCCATCGCTCTTTAACTTTCCGACTAATGCGGTTCCGATCAACCCGGAGGCACCGGTGATAGCTATGCGTTGCAAGACTTATAGTCCTAGTTCTGCTTCAAAGTTGCCAGATTCAAGGCGATCTTTAAGAGTAACTAAGAATCGTGCCGCATCTGCGCCATCTACGATTCGATGATCGTATGAAAGTGCAAGATAAACCATTGATCTAATCGCAATAGTCTCGCCGCCATCAGCACCTTTAACAACCATAGGACGTTTTACAACTGAACCTAGTCCAAGAATTGCGACCTGTGGTTGATTAATAATTGGAGTATCAAATAGCGCGCCACGTGAACCAGTATTTGTCAAAGTAAATGTGCCGCCACCTAATTCATCTGGCGTTACTTTGTTATCACGAGTGCGTGCGGCCAAATCTGAAATCTTTCTCGCGATGCCACCCATATTTAAGTCACCAGCGTTATGAATTACCGGAACTAATAAACCTCGTTCGGTATCAACTGCCACACCAAGGTGCTCTGCGCCGTGGTAAACAATATTTTCGCCATCAATAGATGCATTAACCACCGGATGCTGCTTTAAAGCTTCGCATACAGCAACTGCAAAGAATGGAAGGAAAGAAAGCTTTACGCCTTCTCGAGCTTCAAAATTCGCTTTTGCTTTATCTCGTAGTCGAGCAATCTTTGTAACATCTACTTCAACAACAGTTGTTAATTGTGCTGAGACTTGTAGAGATTCAACCATTCGCGCTGCAATAACTTTACGTAAACGAGACATCGGAACAGTTGTGCCACGAAGAGGAGATGCAGCAACTGGAAGTTTTGGTGCAGTTGATGTCGAAGAAGCTGCCGGAGCAGAGGTGGTAACTGCAGCTGGAGCCGCAGGTCTAGCTGCCGCTTCAATATCTTCTTTCCGGATACGACCGCCAACACCGGTGCCTTTAACATTTGCGAGGTTTACGCCAAGTTCTGATGCCAATTTTCTAACAATCGGAGTTACATATGCATCTGCAGGTTGCGTAACTGATGCTGGCGCTGAAACAACTGGAGCAACAGGTGTAACTGGCGCAGCAGGCGTAACAGGCGGAGCAACTGGAGCCGCAGGTGCTGGCGCAGCCGGTGCAGGTGCAAATCCGGAAACTCCAATTACTGCAAGGCGCGCACCAACTGCAACCGTGGTATCCGCTGGAACTTCAATTGCGGTGATCACACCAGCAACTGGTGATGGAATTTCGGTGTCGACTTTATCTGTTGAAACTTCTAGAAGTGGTTCATCGATTGCAATTGAATCTCCGACGTTCTTTAGCCAACGGGTGACAGTTCCTTCGGTGACAGATTCACCTAAAGCCGGCATGGTTACAACGGCGCCATTTCCATTCGCATTTGCAGCAGGTGCGGCGGCCACTGGTGCTACTGGTGGAACAGGCGTAACTGGTGGAGCAACTGGTTCTGGTGTTGCAGCAACTGGAGGCGCAATTGGAGTAGCAGCAGAGCCATCTGCGCTAATGATTGCTAACTCTGTGCCAACAGCAACTGTTTGATCTGGACCAACTACAATTTTTTGCAATACACCAGCTGCAGGAGATGGAATTTCTGTATCAACTTTGTCGGTGGAAACTTCTAGAAGTGGTTCGTCGACTGCAACCACGTCGCCTTCGCTCTTGAGCCAACGTGTAACAGTGCCTTCGGTAACTGATTCGCCAAGTGCTGGCATTGTTACTGAAAATGTCATCTAACCGTTTCCTTTGTTCGTCAGTTGCTTATTATCCAAAAATTAACCGTGTGCGTGAAGCGGCTTGCCAGCTAAAGCTAAGAAAGCCTCTCCCATAGCCTCATTCATTGTTGGGTGAGCGTGTACAAATGGCGCCACATCTTGCGCATTTGCCTCCCAGTTATAAATAACTTGAGCCTCACCGATTAATTCTCCAACTCGAGCTCCAACCATGTGAATACCCAAAACTGGGCCACCTTTTTGTTGAACTAGTTTGATTGAACCTGCAGTTTTTAGAATCTGCGACTTTCCATTTCCAGCCAAGTCATAAGAAATTTCTTCAACATCGTAACCACGTTCTTTTGCAGTTGCAGTCGAAAGTCCAACTGAAGCTACTTCAGGTTCGGAATATGTAACACGAGGAACGCCATCGTAATTAATAGGA
>JBEAMP010000063.1:0-6304 GCA_041165905.1 Actinomycetota bacterium | reverse complement strand
CTTTTTGGTTTCAGAGAACACCACAAGTTACGGAAAAGATTTAGGCGACTTACGCGCGATGGAGAAGTTGTTACCAGAACTTTCCAAAATAGATGGAATCAAGAGAATACGTCTCTCGTATCTACAACCTGCCGAGATGCGACCAACTCTTTTACAAGCAATGGTCGAACACGAAAAAGTAGCTCCCTATTTTGATTTATCTTTCCAACACACAGCAAAAGATGTGCTTCGTGCAATGAGGCGATTTGGCGGCTCTTCCGAATTCCTCCATTTAATCAGCCAAATTCGCGCACTTTCACCAGAGGCTGGAATTCGAAGCAATTTCATCGTGGGCTTTCCAGGCGAGAGCGAGAGCGAGTTTGAAGATCTCTGCCGATTTATTGATGATGCCAAGTTAGATGCAGTTGGAGTATTTGGCTATTCAGATGAAGATGGTACTGAAGCGCTAAATATGGCAAATAAGATTGGTCCAGATGTAATTGCCGAACGCGTGGCCACTTTATCGACTATCGCAGATAACGCGGTCTCAGAGCGCGCCACTTTACGTATTGGTTCTGAAGTTGAGGTGCTAATTGATGACCCCGAACTACAAGAGGGTCGCGCAGCATTTCAAGGGCCAGAAGTTGATGGCACCGTTGGTTTTGTTGATACAAAGTTTAGACTTGGCCAATGGGTAAAGGCAGTAATCACTGAATCAGCTGGCGCTGACTTAATCGCTAAAGCGCTATGAGAATTACACCAAACCAAATCACTATTGCGCGCATCGTTGCGCTACCTCCTGCAATTTGGTCGCTCTACCAAGAAGGCACGCTCTGGCAAATAATTAGTTGGTTGATTTTTTTCGCCATAGCGATGAGCGATGTTGTCGATGGGCGCTTAGCAAGAAGTAGCGGACAGATTACTGAGATGGGTAAATTTCTAGACCCGGTTGCAGATAAATTGATGCTTGCCTCCGTCATGATCCCGCTCTCGCTGCAGGATCGCTTCCCATGGTGGGCTACCTTCGCGATACTCTTTCGCGAACTTGGCATCACCCTCTTTAGGGCGCTAGTTATCTCTGGTGGCGTCATCAGCGCTAATCGCGGTGGAAAGATAAAGACGCTCAGCCAGAATTTGGGTATGGGCTGGTTTGTCCTTCCGTTACCTACCTGGCTTGATTGGTTTAAATATGGCTGGTTATACGTGGCAATCGCGCTGACCTACCTAACGGGGTACTGGTATATCCGAGCTTGGCTTGAATATCGCGAAACTACTACCGAGTAGGTTTGTTTTAGAGAAAAAAGTTTAAAAAACAAACCGAAACGGGCAGACAAATGGCCATTTCTGGTGGACCATTATCCCTATGTATGCGATGGAGCGATATCGCTCGATAGTCGAAAGAGTCCGTGGCAAGGGCCGCGCATCAGTTAACGACTTAGCTGATCACCTAGATGTTGCCCCAGAAACAATTCGTCGCGACCTTTCATACTTAGAGAAGCAAGGTTTAGTTCAACGCGTTCATGGTGGCGCGATTCCAGTTTGGCTAGAACCAACTGTTGATTTAAAGAATTCAATTCAACAAGCAGAGAAGTTAAGAATTGCAAAAGCTGTAATTTCTCTACTTCCTGAAAACGGATCTGTGATTTTAGATTCCGGTACAACAACTGCGCAAATTGTTCCTTTGATTCCAAACGACGCGCATCTTCGAATTATTACCAATTCGCCAGATCATGCAGTTGCGTTAATGGAAAAAGAGAATGTTGAAATCATTCTTGCGGGAGGACGTGTTCGTAAAGGCACACGTGCTTGTGTTGATCAATGGGCGATAGATACCTTTGAAGGGCTGGTAGCTGATCTTGCGATTATTGCAACTAACGGAATTTCATTAGCGCGCGGTTTGACTACTCCAGAGCCTGCAGAAGGTGCAGTAAAAAGCTCCATGATTAAGGCTGCAAAGAAAGTATTAGTAGTAGCAGATCACACTAAATTCACTCAAGATCATTTTGTTAAATTTGGCGAAATCAAAGATATTAATTTAATCATCACCGATGAAGCAGTAGATCAAGGTGCAATCGCGCAAATTGAAACCACTGGAATAAAGGTGATACGGGCATGATAATTACCGTAACTACCAATCCATCAATTGATCGCACAATCTCGGTTTCGGATTTAGTTTTAGGTGGCGTTAATCGCGGTGATTTGAATGCAATCGATCCAGGCGGCAAAGGCGTAAATGTTTCAAGAGCGCTCTCTGCTTATGGAGCCAAGACACATGCCCTATTAATTTGTGGCGATTTGGGCAGACAATGGTTTGGCAAAAAGCTAGATGCGCTGCAAATTCCTCATCATGTGATTAATGCTGAGGGAATTACCCGCAGTAACATCACTTTGCAGGAAGCAGATGGCACCGTAACAAAAATCAATGAACCGGGCTTTAAATTAACTTCAACAGTTTTAAAAGAATTACGCACAACTATCGATGGTCTGAATTTAAATGGCGCATGGGTGGTTTTAGCGGGTCGATTAAATCCTGGTGCTGATGTAAATACCTACCGAGATTTGGCGCAATATGTACGTGATCGTGGCGCTAAAGTTGCAATTGATGGCAGCGGATCAGAATTTCGCGCAGCAATCTCCGTAAAACCAGATTTGATCAAGCCAAATCAATTTGAATTGGCAGAATTAGTGGGTCGGCCACTAAAGACTATTCAAGATGTGATTGCAGCTTCACGCGAATTAATCGATGGTGGCGTAGGGCAAGTTCTTTGTTCGCTTGGTAAAGACGGAGCAATTCTTGTGACAAGTGATGAAGTAATGCATTGCGAACCCGAACAGGCAGCGGTCGGAACACCTGTAGGCGCTGGAGATATTTTGCTTGCAATCTATTTGGGTGGCGGAGCAACACCTGGTGCACTTAAAGATGCAATTGCATGGAGCGCAGCATCAGTTCCACTTCCAGGAACTGCGATTCCAACTCCTGCGCAGGCTGCTGCAGTTTCGGTAAAGGTAAATGAAGTTCCAACAGATTCTAGAGAATTGGCGGAGGTTCAATGATGTCTGTATTTTCAAAAGAACTAATTACTTTTGACTTAAATGCATCAAATAAAGTCGATGCCATTACTCAAATGGCGAATTTAGTTGTGGCTTCAGGTCGCGGCAACAACGCTGAACAAATCACAAAAGATGTACTAGCTCGCGATGAAATGGGAACACCTCAAGTAGATGGAGTAGCGATTCCTCATGCGCGCACTTCAGGTGTTTCACAAAGTAGCGTGGCAGTAGCTCGAACTACAAATAAAAATGTGATTTTTGATCAGGATGAAGGAGCTGCTGAAGTCCTATTCATGATTCTTGTGCCTAATGAGGCAGGGGATGAACACATCACAATTTTGTCTTCATTAGCACGTCGCTTAATGGATGATGAATTTACTAAAGCACTTCGAACAACAAATGATCCAGCTGAATTAGTTGAGCTGCTTGAACGCTCAGAAGGTGGTAACTAAATGAAAATCATCGCAGTCACATCATGTGCAACTGGAATTGCGCACACCTATATGGCGGCTGAGGCAATCGAACGCGCTGGCAAAGCAGCTGGCCATGAAATGGTTGTCGAAACTCAAGGTGCGGGTGGCTACAAACCAATTTCGCGCGAAATTATTCAGAGCGCAGATGTAGTGATTTTTGCAAACGATGTCGGAATCCGCGATTTAGATCGTTTCGACGGTTGCAAAATTGTGCAATCAATTCCAAAAACTGCAATTAAAGATGCAAAATCGTTAATTGCTCAAGCAGAGGAATTGGCTGGCAAGTAATCACGAAAAATAAATAAGAATTCCCAAAGAGTTGGAGCTCCACTCTCTGGGGGTGTTAGACAAAAAACTGAATAAACGAATATAAGCAAATCGCTTATATCGATAAAACAGGAAAGGAACTTCCGTGAGTTCTGCTTCTAACGTACGTCGTTGGCTGATGACTGGTGTTTCATACATGATCCCATTCGTCGCAGCTGGCGGTATTTTGATCGCAATTGGTTTCATGCTTCAAGATCCAGTTGAAGTTGTTAAGCCATCATTGACAGAAGCTGTTGATGCAGGAAATATTGCAGCAATTATCTTCCGTCTAGGCGCAACACTATTCGGATTCTTGGTACCAGTTCTTGCTGGTTTCATCGCATTCGCAATTGCAGATCGCCCAGGTATTGCTCCAGGCTTCTTGGCTGGTGCTCTAGCTGGTGGAGTTGGTGCAGGTTATCTTGGTGGTCTAGTCGGCGGTCTTGTAGCTGGTCTAATCGCTAAGTGGATCTCTGATCAGAATGTACCTGCAGCTCTTCGTAGCATTATGCCGATCGTAGTGACCCCACTTCTCTCATCACTAGTAATCGGTTTCCTCATGGTTTATGTAATTGGCAAGCCAGTTGCATCTCTAAACACATCACTAACCGATTGGTTAGCAGACATGGGAACAGGTTCAGCAATCGTTCTTGGCATCGTCCTTGGTTTGATGATGGCATTCGATATGGGTGGACCAGTTAACAAAGTTGCTTACACATTCGCAGCTGGTGGTCTTGCAAACGTAGCAGCTGGTGCTACAAGTGCTAAGGAATGGACAGTTATGGCTGCAGTTATGGCTGCAGGTATGACACCACCTCTTGGTCTTGCGCTAGCAACCGTTCTTCGTAAGAACCTCTTCACAGAGTCTGAACAAGAGAACGGTAAGGCTGCTTGGGTTCTTGGTGCTTCATTCATCACCGAAGGTGCGATTCCATTCGCAGCAGCAGACCCACTACGTGTTATCCCTTCAATCATGGTTGGTTCAGGTGTTACTGGCGCAATGGTCATGGCATTTGAAAACACACTTCAGGCACCACACGGTGGTATCTGGGTGCTTCCATTGATCGGTGGCGTAGCTACTTATGCTCTAGCAATTATCGTTGGAACAGTAATTTCTGCTGGTCTAGTAATTGCACTTAAGAGCCAAGCAAAAGCTGCTGCTTAATTAGCGGCAATTAAATACAAAGCAAAGGGGCTTTGGTCGTAATGATCAAAGCCCTTTTGTGTCTCATTTATACTCTTAATAGAATTGGATAATCATGAGCGGACTTAAAGGCATTGGAGTTTCACCGGGGGTAGCAGTTGGCCCAGTCCGTAAGGTAATCAATGTTGTTTCAACGGATGCAATTTCTGCATCTCCACGTGAGATATTTGATGCTTTAAATAAAGTCGGCGAAGATCTTGAGAGATCTGCCGCAACTATCGAATTAGAAGTAGCTAAAGAAGTACTTTCAGCCCAAGCGATGATTGCCCAAGATCCAGCCCTTGTAGAAGCAATTGCGGCCCGCCTAGATCAAGATATTACTTATCCAGATGTTCGTGCAGATGTGGTTGCTGCATTCGGGGGATTTAAAGAGGCGCTGCTTGCCATTGGTGGATATTTCGCAGAGCGCGCTGCCGATCTCGATGAAATTTGTAATCGGTTATTGGCTAAATTATCTGGCACCGAATCTGAAGGGCTAGTGCTTAATTCCCCAACCATTATTGTTGCCGAAGATTTAACACCTGCAGATACCGCTTCATTAAATTTAAAATATGCACTTGCACTTGTCGTAGAAAAAGGTGGACCAACTTCTCATACTGCAATTGTGGCGCGTGGACTTGGGATCCCAGCAATTGTCGGCTGCGCCGGAGTTATGCAATTTGCAGATGGCGAAAAGGTGCTTGCAGATGGTCGTTCTGGTGAAGTATTTATTTCCCCAGCAGATTCAATTGTTAAAGAGCGACAGGTACGTGAAGAAGCGCTGCGTGCTAGAGCGGCAAGCGTTACTGGTCCAGGTCGTTTAGCTTGTGGCACACCAGTTAAATTATTAGGAAATTGTGGCGATGGTGATGGATCAGTAGCCGCGGTTTCAGCTGGCGCAGAAGGAATCGGATTATTTCGCACTGAATTACTTTTCTTAGATTCTGTTAATGAGCCATCCGTTGAAGAACAAATTCAGATGTATCGCACTGTGTTCACTCCGATGGCCGGAAAGCGAGTAGTAGTTCGCACGCTTGATGCAGGCAGCGACAAACCAGTTCCGTACATCAATGCAATTGAAGAAGAAAATCCCGCGCTAGGAGTGCGTGGCTGGCGTTTAACCCGCACCAGCGATGGAGTTTTATCGCGTCAATTAGAAGCAATCGCAGCGGCGGCAAAGGGAATTGAAATTGATCTTTGGGTGATGGCGCCGATGATTAATACTCCTGCTGAAGCTGCAGATTTTGCCAAACGTGCAAGAGCTGTTGGTATCAAGCAAGTTGGCGTAATGGTTGAGACTCCAGCTGCTGCT
>JBEAMP010000062.1:0-16655 GCA_041165905.1 Actinomycetota bacterium | reverse complement strand
GAATAAATAACTGAATATGCATATTCCAAAAATGATTCGGACATCTCTGATGAAACATCGATGTCAACAATTTTGCCAGGATGTTCTCCTGGCTTAGGACCTGTTGCTTTGCCCTTGGTTGTCTTAGTTGATTTGGCAGCCATAGGGCGAAATTCTGCCAAATTAATATTTAATTTAAGGGAGGGCGCGCGCCAACGGTTGAAACACATTTTGCAGCTAAAGCTGCACCAGCATTAAGCGCTTGCTCTAAATCGTTGGTCTCAAGCCATTTTGGAATAAAACCAGCTGCAAAAGAATCTCCAGCACCAGTGGTATCAACCACATTTGTTGTTACAGCGGGAACTTTTGCGAAAGTATCTTTATAAACAGCGGTAGCCCCTCTGGAACCTAATTTGATGACAACTAGTGGTGTTCGTTTAAGCAAATTCTCTTCAGCGTGTTCTAAATCATCAGAATCACCTAAGTAACGTGCTTCTTCATTATTCAACAAAATTCCATCCATCATGCCAACCCATTCAAGCACTTCTGTTTTAGGGACAGCTTTCATCGCACCTGTTGTTGTTGGATCAAGGAAAACTGGTGTTTTGGATAGACGTATTTTATTTATCATTTTCAAGACATTTTCACGTGATCGAAAATCTAAAAGAGCATAACCTGAGACAAAAACTCCATCGAAATCATCAAGCGGCGGTAAGTCGCTTGTTTCAAGGTCAGCATTTGCACCATTGTCGGGAAACATGGTGCGCTCTCCATTTGAATCTACCAAGATGACGACTACACCTGAAGGTCTGCCAGAGCGCATCAATCCTTGGTGCTGCACTCCGTATTTATCTAAATCGCTTACCAATGCAAAACCAACCGGATCATTGCCAACTCTTGCAACTAAATGAGCTTGATTATTTGTGCGAGTAATCCAACAAGCTACGTTTGCAGCTTGCCCACCTGGGTGGGTAGAAATTCGGCTAGCAGTGTCGTTTCCGTAATTAATTTGCTCCTTAAGTTGAGCAATTACATCTAGAGCAACATCGCCAATACAAAGTATTTTTTTCATATTATTACCAAGCAGCTGCTATCTGTGCTGCTAATGCACTGTTGCTCCTAATAATCTCAATATTCACTCTAAGTGATTCACCCTTGGATTCAGTATGAAAATACTCGAGCAAGAATGGAGTGGTCTCTTTTCCATGAATATTGTTTGCAGCGGCTGCTTTAAGTCCGTTTTCAAGCAAACGGTCGTGAAGTACTTTGTCCATCTGATTGACTACTGGATTTGCAACTATCAAAGAATTATGTTGAGTTCCCATTTCATAACGCGATTTCATGATTGAAGCAACTTCTTCTGGGGTATCGACTTGGTATTCAAGATCAAAGCCAGACTCTGTTAAATAGAATCCTGGGAAATGTTTGGTTTTGAAACCAACCACACCGATCGCGTAGGTTTCTAATCTTTCAAGTGTTGCAGCAACATCCAAGATAGATTTGACTCCAGCACAAACTACAGTCATATCTAGCTGTGCAAGCGCTGTTAAATCTGCAGACTCATCAAAAGATTCATTGGCGCCGCGATGAACTCCACCTAAACCTCCGGTAGCAAAAACTTTAATTCCAGCTTTTGCAGCCAAATGAGATGTAGCTGCAACTGTTGTAGCAGCTGATAATTTTTTGGCTTGAGCAATAGCCAAATCTCTTGTCGAAGCTTTGATTACATCATCACGATTAGCAATCGCCTCTAATTGCTCATCAGTTAGACCAATATGGGCAGTGCCATCTAGTAAAGCGATAGTTGCAGGCGTTGCACCATTTGCCCTAACAATGTTCTCAACTTCACGCGCCACCTCTAGATTGATAGGGCGCGGCAAGCCATGGCTAATGATTGTGGATTCCAGCGCAACTATTGGCTGATTCTTCTTGAGAGCTTTTTCCACTTCGGGAGAGAACTTCATATTGAAAGTTTAGAGCCTTTTTAGTGAAAGAATAAATCCATGAAATTAAGCGAGATTACCCCAGCGATTTTTGGTAGTTTCGGGATTTCTTCACTATCAAAATACGAATCACGCTTAGGTGTTTCTCCGACAGGTAGAGAAGTACTTTTTCTAGTCGATGGATTCGGATCTCATGCGATGGATGATTATGCAGATGTCATGCCAAATATTATGTCTGGGAAAAGTTTTGGAGATGTGACCACTGCATTTCCATCCACAACTTCTACTTCGCTTGCGACCCTACTTACAGGCTCAATGCCAAACGAACATGGAATGTTAGGTTACACAGTTAGAGTTCCCAACTCTGATGGTCGCGTTTTAAATGCTTTGAAGTGGGATGAGAGAGTAGATCCAGAAAACTGGCAACCAAAAGAGACTTTCTTTGAAATTGGTGCCCGCAACGGAATTAATGTGAGCCATGTTGCTGCCAAGCGCTATGAAGGAACTGGCTTTACTAGAGCAGTTTTTAGAGGGGCTAAATATCGAGGCGCAAATCTTTATCCAGATTTAGTTTCAGAGACAGCATTAGCCCTAAATCAAACACCATCATTTGTATATTTGTATGTAAATGATTTAGATGTAGCAGGGCATATTGCTGGCTATGGTTCAGAGAAATGGTTAGAAGCATTGCGAATGATTGATAACTTAGTTGGGCAACTTCGAAACAAGCTTCCGAAAGGTACTCGTATTTGGATTACAGGTGACCACGGCATGCTAAATGTGGGAGAGAAGATTGTTATTGGGCGCGATAATTTATTGGCGACAGAAGTTTCAACTATTGCTGGCGAGCCACGTGCACGCCATATCTATTTAGCTCGCCCAGAAATCAATTCAGAAATAGTAGATTTATGGCGAAGCGAAATTGGAAGTATGGCTGATATTTACACAAAACAAGAAGCAATAAATCGTGGGTTATTTGGAAAACCAATGCCAGATAATTTTGCAGATCGCATTGGGGATTTAATTGCAATAGTTAAAACTGATGCAATTTTGATTGATTCTGCACGTGAAAAATTGGAAGGTGCAATGGTTGGTCATCACGGAGGACTTACACAAACAGAGACAAACGTACCCTTGCAATTATTGGTCGTCTGATTCGTTCTTCTTGGTTCCGAACATAATTTCGTCCCAAGATGGAACTGATGCTCTCTTTTTAACTCCATCTTCAGCATCTTCGTTCTCTCTGATGACTGATAAACGAGGAGTTGGAGCAGTATTAATCTGTACAGTCGGGGTCTGATTTGAATAAACCAAGCCGTGATTGATTTCGGGTTCAGAAATTCGATTACTAGTTGTAACAGGAGTTTCACCCATAATCCATGAAGCGCCCTCGTCTTCAGAGATGATTAAGCGCTTTGCAACATCAAAGAACCAAACTGCATCACCTCGGCCATCGCGATTCGGATATGAAAGTCGAATTACCCAACGACCGTCATCTCGTCGATTTGCATTCCAATCAAGTTCATCTGAAGAAACTCCATTTGCAGATAAACGTTTTGTGACTACTTCTATAAATGTTTGGGCATCACGTGAACCAGCATTTTTAATCACTAATTCATTAGCTAGAGACAAAATGTAAGAGCGCTCCTGAAGAATTGGTCCAGCAAAACGTTCAACTTTTTCATAAGACCAACCAGTTTCACGTGCTAAGTCTTCGATGAGTTCGCCAGAACGTAGTCTCTTTTGCAGATCTTTTATGGTGATTGTTGCTTCAGGTGCATCTGTTGGAACAGAAGCCAACCTTGGTTGATTGATAGTAGCTTTTAAATTATCAGAAATTCGAAGAGAGAATTCATTATCTTCATGATCTGTCAGAAGAAGATGAGTGCCATCTTCGCTTCTGCCAGTCACACGTAGTTCACTCATGAGCGGGAGCGTAGCCGAACCCATTCACGAAAGTAAGGAAGCAGCGCCAGATTTGCTAAAAATAAAGTAGCAATTGGAATGGTGAAACCAAGTTTCACACCAAAATTATCAATTACCTGACCCGCCAATGCGCTCCCAATCGCGCCTCCTGTAGGGGTTCCTGTGGTTACCCAAGTCATAGCTTCTGTTAATTCCTCTTCTGAAACTTCCTTTTCCATTGTGGCATATGCATGGACAAGTACTGGTGAAATTCCTAAACCATTTAAGAAAAGAATAATTGCAAGTAGTGGAATGGAATTTGCAATTAAAAAACCTAATGACATCAAGAACATAAAAAATAAGGAGTAGAGAAAAATCTTTGCATGTGAAATATGTGTTCCGACGATTCCATTTAAAAGGGCAGCCAATCCGCTACCTAGAGCCCATATTGCTAACAGTAAACCAGAGAGTTCTGGTCGGTCAGCTTTGTTGGTAAAAGCTACAACCAAGATTCCTACAGAGCCGAAATAACCACCAACAAAGAAGACTGGCAAAATTATGGCTTGTGCGCTTTTTCGTTTAAGTATTTTTGGCGAACTCTTCTGACCATTACCTCTACTAATAGTTGGTTCAGTATCTTTTAACCTTGCCAGTGCAGGTTGCCCAACAACAACGAATAACATAGAAGCAATTAATCCGGATACAGGTGAGATATAGGTAGATAGCGCTGTTGCTAACAATGGTCCAAAAACAAAGATGATTTCATCAACTAGCGCTTCAAATGAATATGCAGTTGTCTTTAATTTCGGATCAGGCAAAATTTGAATCCAACGTCTTCTGACTAAACTTCCAGAATTGATTGTGTTGGTCTCGGCAACAATGATTGCCACAAACCAAGTCCAAATTGGAAAATTGAATTGAACTAATGCGATAAATATCATAAACGAGATGAATCTAAGCGCAGTATTTATGTAAAGAATCTTGCCTTGCCCATAAGTGTCAGCAGCTCGGGCCCAGTAAGGCTGGGCGATTGTGATAACTAATGATGCAGTCGCAACCATTAATCCAGCTAGACCATATGAACCTGTCTCATGAACAACGATAAAAAGTAATGCAAGGCGATCCATCGATAAATGCATTCTTGCAATAAAGCCTGCAAGTGAAAATCTAATTGCGCCTGCTATGGCAAAGATGCTTTTATAGTTGGCGAACATGGTCAAAAGCCTAGTAGCATCAAGCGCATGGAAGAGCTTTTAGAGTTGGCAATTTCTATTGCAAAAAAAGCAGGTTCTCTGTTGCAAGAGCGCCCCTCACATCTATCAATAGATACCAAGAGTTCTGATATAGATATCGTCACTCAAATGGATCGCGCATCTGAAAAGTTGATTGTTCAAGAGATTATTGCCGCTCGTCCTAATGATGGAATCATTGGCGAAGAGGGAGCCAATCACCCAAGCAAATCTGGTTACACCTGGGTCATAGATCCAATAGATGGCACTGTAAATTATCTATACAACATGGCAGGTTGGTCTGTAAGTATTGCGATCAAGGATCGAGAGGGAACGGCAGTAGGTGTTGTTTACTCACCAACCATTAATTCACTATTTACGGCAACCCGCGGAGGCGGCTCTTTTTTAAATGGTCGCCAATTAAAATGTAATGATCCGATCGAATTAGATAGAGCACTTATTGCAACAGGCTTTGCGTACAGCCAAGAACTTCGAAAAGCACAGATTTTTCAATTTAATGATTTGGTTCTGAAAATTCGAGATTATCGACGAAATGGATCTGCGGCAGTTGATATCTGTCATGTAGCGGCAGGAATTGTTGATGGATACTATGAAATGGGATTAAAAGAATGGGATCGCGCTGCGGCTGAGTTAATCGCCTTTGAAGCTGGCGCAAAAGTCACAGTTCATGGTGAGCTCACTATCGCCGCAGGAGCACATTTACACGGGATATTGAGCGGCCATCTGCTGGGCTAACTCTCGATTTGGGCGTAATTCACGCTTATGGCAGGATTAACCCCTGCGCCTGCGGATCCCAACCAGACCGCGAGCCCATCAACAGGAGTAAATAAGAATGAACGTATTAGATGCAATAGACGCAGCGAGCCTTCGCAAAGATATCCCACAATTTCGCGCCGGCGATGAATTAAAGATTCACGTACGCGTTATTGAAGGCAACAAGTCACGTCTTCAGGTTTTCCAGGGCATCGTAATTCGTCGCCAAGGCGATGGCGTTCGCGAAACTTTCACCATCCGCAAAGTTTCTTATGGCGTTGGTGTAGAACGTACTTTCCCAGTGCACACTCCAGTTATTGAAAAGATTGAACTTCTCAAGAAGGGCGATGTACGTCGCGCCAAGCTTTACTACCTACGTGATCTACGCGGTAAGGCTGCAAAGATTAGAGAAAAGCGTGATGGCGTTGAAGGTTACGGTGACGGAATCACCTCTACACCTGATCTAGCGCCTGAAGTTGTTGCTGAAGTTGCTGCAGCCGAAGTGACCGAAGCAAACGAAAACATTGCTGTGGCAGAGGTTCCAGCTGAAGTTGCGACTTCAGAAGTTGTGGATACAACTGCTGAAACAGCAGAAGAAACAGCAGAAGAAGCTAAGTAATTGTTTCGCAAGGGGTCTTTCCTTCGCGAAATCCCTGCACTACTTGTAGTCGCGGTAATCGTCTCCCTAATTATCAAGACATTTATCGTTCAATTTTTCTATATTCCTTCTGGCTCAATGGAAAATACATTGCAGATAAAGGACCGAGTAGCAGTAAATAAAGTACCTTTCTTGAGCCGTGAAATTCACCGCGGAGATGTAGTGGTATTTAAAGATCCCGCAAATTGGCTACCAACATGGGATAAGCAAGTCGGAAACAAATATATTGTGATGGCAAAAGATGCTCTGGTTGCAGTCGGAATTCTTCCAAACCCTACTAAACAATTCTTGGTAAAAAGAGTAATCGGAATCGGTGGCGACAACATACAATGTTGTTCAAAAGATGGAAAAATCCTTGTAAATGGCCAACCAACCGATGAAAAATACATTTTTGCTGGCAATGTTCCAAGCGATATGAAATTTAATATAACAGTCCCAGAGAAAAAACTTTGGGTGATGGGCGATCATCGTGGCGCTTCGGCAGATTCTCGTTATCACCAAGATGACGTTAATAATGGTTTTGTACCTGAAGCTGATGTCGTCGGTAGAGTTGTTGCGGTAATTTGGCCATTTAAGAACGCGAAGTTAATCGAGCGCGTCAATGCACTTAATTGAACAATCTTTAATTGATGCCGGTCTATCTCCGATTGCTGGAGTGGATGAAGCAGGGCGTGGAGCTTGCGCAGGGCCACTAGTAATTGCAAGTGTGATTTTAAAAGATATTAACTCACCGCACTTGTTATCTTTGAGAGACTCTAAAGAATTGACTGAAAAAGAACGCGAAGCGCTTTTCCCAATTATTCATAATGAGGCATTATCTATATCAATTATCCAGGTATCACCTGAAGAAATCGATTCGCGTGGTGTGCATGCTGCAAATTTGGATGGTATGAGGCGAGCAGTGCAGAAACTAGAAGTTGCTCCGAATTATGTTTTAACCGATGGGTATGCGATTGAAGGAATGATCACTCCGAGTTTAGCCATTTGGAAAGGCGACCAGGTGGCACCATCGATAAGTGCTGCTTCAGTTATTGCAAAAGTTACTCGTGATCGAATAATGATTCATTTGGACGAGCAATATCCTGGTTATGGTTTAGCAAAACATAAAGGATATATAACTACAGCCCACACTCAAGCTATCGCTAAATTAGGAGTACTGGATATCCACAGGAAGTCTTACGCAAATATTGCAAGAGCTCTTGCTGAGGATGTGGATTAAAAAAACGCTCCACAGTTACATGAAATTAACTTTCATGTATGAATCAAAAACAGACAATAGGCAAAATTGGTGAAATTGCCACTGCCGAATATTTAATCAAACTTGGCTTTACAATACTGGGTCGCAATTGGAGAACTAAAGGCGGAGAGTTAGATTTAATTGCAAAAAGCCCTGCTGGAAAAGTTCATTTCGTAGAGGTAAAGACTAGAAGTTCTTTGGCCTTTGGGCACCCACTTGAGGCAATTGATAGAAAAAAAGCTCATCGTCTTCAAAAATTATCACTGGCTTGGCTGGTAACAAATAATTATTTTGGTGCAGATTATCAAGTTGATGTGGCCGCAGTTACTTTAAGCAGGACGCTTCGACCTACTATTGATTATCGAGCAGGGGTCCTATGAGCCTTGCGACGACAAAAGCTATCGCTCTCTCTGGCCTAAATGGTGAAGTTATTACTGTAGAAGTAGATATTGCAGATGGACTGCCGGGATTTACATTATTGGGTCTGCCAGATGCTGCACTAAATGAGTCGCGTGATCGAATTAGAGCGGCGCTTGCTAATTCAAATTTACCTTGGCCAAATAAAAAATTAACTATCGCACTATTGCCAGCTTGGTTACCAAAAACCGGAAGTGGCTTTGATTTACCAATCGCAATGGGAATTCTGGGGGCTCAAGCAATAGTCAACAATATCGACGAACTACTCTTCGTTGGCGAACTCTCTCTAGATGGAAAATTAAGGGAAACTCGGGGAATTTTACCTTCTCTAATATGTGCTTTTCGAAATGGAGTACGTAAAGCAGTAATTCCATTTGCAAATGCCGCTGAAGCAAGGTTACTACCGGAGATGCAAATTTATGCTTTCGAAAAAATAGGTGAGGTAGTTCAATGGTTGCAAACTGGCGAATTTGTAGAACAAAGATATTTTGATTTAGAAATTGAAAGCTCTGAAAAATTTTTAGATTTTGCGGATGTTGCAGGGCAGTTACCTGCCAGAAGAGCAGCAGAGATTTCCGCAGCAGGAGGACACAATTTTTTAATGATTGGGCCACCCGGAGTTGGCAAGACAATGATTGCCGAGAGATTACCAAGTATTTTACCGCCGCTTACTAAAGATGAGACTTTAGAAGTTAGTGCAATTCACTCCATCACAAATAGCAATCGCGAACCACTCTCAACAATCGCACCTTTTATCTCACCGCATCACAGCACAACCAGAATTGCAATGGTCGGAGGTGGAGCGCATGTAATAAAGCCAGGGGTATGTTCTTTAGCCCATCGCGGAGTCTTGTTTATAGATGAAGCACCAGAATGTGGCACCGGAGTTTTAGATTCTTTGCGACAACCATTGGAATCAGGTGCAATTACAATCTCTCGAGCTAATGGCAATTTAACTTTTCCGGCTAAATTTATATTGGTATTGGCTGCTAATCCATGTCCATGCGGAAGATTTACCGGAAAAGGTTTTGGATGCAGTTGCACTTCGATTCAAGTTCGCCGATATTTACAAAAACTCTCTGGACCACTCTTAGATCGAATTGATTTGAGAGTCTCTGTTGAAAATATAGGCCGCGTTGAGTTATTGGAGAGAGAAAATGAATCTAGCCATCAAATACGTAATCGAGTGATTGCAGCAAGGGCCAAAGCTGCAAATAGATTTAAGAATGAGGATTGGAGGCTTAATTCAGAGATTCCCCCGAAAGCGCTTAGGCAGCAATATCAACCAGTCAAAGCCGCAATGAATTTCTTGCATGATGAGTTAGATAAAGAGCGAATCACGGCTAGAGGTCTACACAAAATTATCCGAACAAGTTGGACTATTGCTGATCTAAAAGGAATCGAGTGCCCAACTTTAAGTGAAGTAACAGAAAGTTACAGATTGCGAGAAGGAATTGAATAATTTTTCAGATGAAGAAATTGTGGCAAGAGCGCAGATATTCGCATCGGTAGAAGCAGGTATGACATTTTGGTCAAGAGAAGTATTTGAAAAAGGCGCTTTCAAGGTTTTAGAACTTTGCAAAGAAGGTGAGTATAAAGAAGATGTTAAATCAATACTTAAGAGCAATGGCCATCAAGTCTTAGAAAAGTTAGCAGCACACAAAATTAATTTTTTTGTACCTGGCAAGCAATTCGATGAATTACCAGCTCCGCCAATAGGTTTGACATATAGGGGGGACATTCAATTACTTGAAAGAAGAATTGTTGCGATTGTCGGTACTCGTAATCCCACTCCTTACGGCTCAAAAGTAGCTGCCGAACTTGCGGCTAATTTTGCGGATCGAGAATGGGTTGTAGCAAGTGGTGGCGCTTATGGAATAGATGCCGCAGCACATAAGGGTGCGCTGCTATCTGAAGGTGAAACAGTAGCCGTAATGGCTTCTGGGCTAGATGTACTTTATCCGGCTGGGAACGCCCGACTATTTTCCGCAATAGAAGAGAGCGGTTTATTAATTTCTGAATATATGCCGGGCACACCAGCATTACCCTTTAGATTCTTAAATCGTAATCGAATTATCGCAGCGATCTCAGAGGGAACAATTGTGGTCGAAGCGGCTTTTCGCTCAGGCTCACTTCGAACTGCAAGAGATGCAGAATCAATAAGAAGAAAAGTCTTAGCAATTCCTGGCCCAATTAATTCTCCACTTTCAGAAGGCTGCCATCGTTTAATCGGAGAAGGAGCAGCTGTAATTTGTACAGGAGTAAATGATGCATTGGAATTAATGCGATAATTAAGCTAATGAAATCTGGATTTGTAGCCATTATTGGTAGGCCAAATACCGGTAAGTCGACCCTAATTAATTCATTAGTTGGTCAAAAAGTTGCAATCACTTCTCATCATCCAAATACCACTCGTCATGCAATCCGAGGCATAGTAAATGGTCCAGATTTTCAAGCAGTATTGGTCGATACACCCGGTATGCACAAACCCCGCACTTTGCTTGGTCGCCGCTTAAATGAAGTTGTAAATGAATCCCTTGAAGATGTTGATATTGTGATTATGACCTTTCCTGCAAATGAAAAAAGTGGAGTAGGCGACGAACATATATTAAATATAGTTAAAACTTCGCGTGCAAAGAAAATAGCAGTGGTGACCAAAATAGATACAGTGGCAAAAGAAATTGTTCCACTTAAATTAATGGAAGTAGGACAACTTGCTGATTGGACTGAAATAATCCCCGTATCTGCTGTCAAATCTATGCAGATAGATGTTCTTACAAATTTATTATCAAAACATTTACCAGAAGGCCCAAGACTCTATCCAGATGATCAAAAGAGCGATCAAAGTATTGAAAAACTAATCTGCGAACATATCAGAGAGGCGGCGATCAAAGGTGTCAGAGAAGAGATGCCACACTCAATTACTGTCACTATTGATGAAATGACCAAACGAAGTAATAAAGATTTTTACGACATACATGCCACGATTCATATCGAACGAGATTCACAACGTGGCATCCTGCTGGGTCATAAGGGAGAAATACTCAAAAATATTGGAATTGTTGCCAGAAAAGATATCGAAAGCTTATTAGGAGCAAAATGTTTCTTGGGTTTACATATCAAAGTAAGTAAAGAATGGCAGAAGGATCCAAAATTGCTAGAGCGCTTAGGATTTATGGAGTAACTGGTTTCCTGGATGCAAAGTAGGAACCAATTAATACCAATGGCAAGCCTGCGATAATTCCAAGAGTTAATGGTTCCCCCAGGATTAAAACACCTAAAACTACGGCAAAAGCAGTATTCAAATAAGTAACCATCGAACCACGCGCTTGGCCAATCTCTTTTATCAGCGTGAAATAAACCATAAATGCAATTCCGGTACTAAATACACCGAGTCCAATCAGTGAAGCGGTCGCGTTAAATGACGGCATTTCTTTAGGCAGGCTAGTCAATGCAGACGGGGCAAAAATAATTGCCGTAATGGTCATGGCTACTGCATTAATTGCAACACCATCACCATTTGGCATTCCCTTTAAAATTATTGCCATGGCCGTTGAGTAGAGAATTGCTGCAAGCACGATTTGAAAAACTGAGAAAGTATCTGCACTGCCTGAAATAGTCTCTATTCCAACAATCAAAATCAATCCAAAGAAGCCAATTACAATTCCCATTAATCTCTTTGCATGCCATACCGTCTTATCTCCAGCCATTGAAGAATAAATAGTTGACCAGATTGGAACTGTTGCAACTAGCAAACCAGCTAAGCCAGAATTGATTTTAGTTTCAGCGTGGGTAATTAAATACCAAGGACCACACATTTCGAATATGGCATATACCAAAATCCATTTAAAACCTCGGAGTGTTTGTTTCATTACACCACGGCTAATTGCAATTGGAAAGAGAATTGCAGCGCCAATTACTACACGTCCGAAAACCACAACTGACGGATCGAATTCACGTACCGCTACTCGCATAAATAAGTATGGAATACCCCATAAGAATCCAACCAAAATAAATTTGGCGAGGCTTTTGCGAGTCATAAGGTGAGGAAGTCTAGCTGATTACTTATTTAGGACACTCTCATAAAGTTTGATGGTTTGTTTAGCAACTTCGTCCCAACCAAAGTGTTTTTCAGCACGGATACGACCGGCTTTTCCCATTTCATTCAATAGTTTTGGCTTGGACATTAAATCTTCTATTTGAGCTGTAAAGTCCGCTTCAAATTTCTCAGTATTTTTTGAATCATAATCAACTAATCGACCCGTTTCATTATGTGCAACTACCTCTGGAATACCACCAACACGTGAACCAAGTACTGCAGTTTCGCACCCCATAGCTTCAAGATTGACAATTCCAAGTGGTTCATAAATTGAAGGGCATAGGAATAGATCGGCATTAGTAAGTAGCGCAGTTAACTCATCATGCGGTGCCATCTCTTTTATCCACCAGATGTTCTTTCTATTTGCCTGAAGTTCCGCAATTAGTTCCGCAACTTCTTTTCCGATACCTGGTTCATCTGGAGATCCAGCAGCAAGTACTAATCCATATTCGGGAGAGACTTTCTTCCATGCTCTCAGGAGATGCGCTAAACCTTTTTGACGAGTAATGCGACCTACAAAAATTGCATATCGCCCTTCGATTCCATATTTATTCAAGACTTCAGTATTTTTATTTGGCGCAAACTTGCTCACATCAACGCCATTTCTGATAGTTACAACTTTTGCAGGGTCTATATTTGGGTAAGCACTCAATACGTCTGCTCGCATACCATCTGAAACCGCAATGATTGCTTGAGCAGCCTCGTAAGCACTTTTCTCTGCCCAAGATGAAATTCGATATCCGCCACCTAATTGCTCTGCCTTCCAAGGGCGTAGCGGTTCAAGTGAGTGAGCACTAACTATGTGTGGGATTCCGTGTAGCAAATTTGCCGTGAAACCTGCAAAATTGGCATACCAAGTATGGGAATGAATTACATCCACGGAAACCAATTGATCAGCAATAGATAAATCTGTTGCCAATGCTTGAAGCGCGGCATTGGATTTCTCAAAAGCGGCAGGAGTTTCATAACCAAATGCATCAGAACGTTCGCCTCCAAAGCAATGTACATCTACCTCTATATTCGCTTGCTTTCTAAGTGCTTGAGATAATTGAACGACATGAACTCCAGCTCCTCCATAAACTTGAGGCGGCCACTCTTTTGTTACTAGGCCGACCCTAAGTTTCCCTGAATTTCTAAAATCGGAGTTCATGACTTAACTTTAATAGACATTAATAGACTTTAATAGTTAAGCACTATCCCGCTAGCGCGTAGCAAGTTAGAATGAGACATGGCGTTGCGCGATGTTCCACTAGGAATTGTTTTAGCAGGTGGCGAAGGCAAACGTTTAATGCCACTTACTGCCGATCGTGCCAAGCCTGCAGTGCCTTTTGCGGGCTCCTACAGATTAATCGATTTTGTTCTATCAAATCTAGTTAACGCTGATCTTCGAAGAATCGCTGTACTTACTCAGTACAAATCTCATTCACTTGATCGCCACATCACTACAACTTGGCGAATGTCTACGCTCCTTGGAAATTATGTAACGCCGGTTCCTGCTCAGCAAAGATTGGGACCACGGTGGTACACCGGAAGTGCTGACGCAATTTTGCAGAACTTCAATTTAATTCATGACGAGAACCCAAAAGATGTTTTAGTTTTTGGTGCTGACCACGTTTATCGAATGGATCCGATGCAAATGTTCGAACAGCATCGCGAAACCAAAGCCGGAATCACCATTGCAGCTATTAGAGTTCCGCGCGCTGAAGCCACAGAATTCGGTTGCATCGAACTTGCCGATGATGGAATCACAATTAAAGCATTCCACGAGAAACCAGCTAATCCGCCAGCTATGCCAGGTCATCCAGATTTAACTTTGGTCTCAATGGGAAATTACATTTTTAGAAGAGACGTTATGGAAGAGGCGCTAATTTTAGATTCAGAAAATCTAGAATCTCGTCACGATATAGGTGGGAACATCATTCCGATGCTTACTGCACAAGGACAAGCAAAAGTTTATGATTTTGCAAATAATGTTGTTCCAGGAGAGACGCCTCGCGACAAAGGTTATTGGAGAGACGTTGGTTCCATAGATGCCTATTTTGATGCCCACATGGATTTGGTTTCAGTTCATCCTATTTTTAATCTTTATAATAGAGATTGGCCTTTGCTTACAAATCCGCCATCACTTCCACCTGCGAAATTTTCTGAGGGTGGTTTAGCTCAGGATTCAATTGTTGCTGCTGGATCAATAATTGCCGGAGGACATCTTGGACATACTGTTACTGGTTACGATGTTATGGTCGGAAACGGTGCATTCGTCGATCACGCAGTTTTGATGCCAAATGTCCGAGTAGGAGACCGCGCAGTAATTCGCAGAGCGATAATTGATAAAGGCGTAATAATTGAAAATGGCGCACAAATTGGGGTCGATTTAGAACGAGATCGTCAGAGATTTACAGTCACTGAGAGTGGAATTGTGGTTGTGGGTAAGGGCGTACGCGTAACCGCATAGTTAGATATATAGGCAGTTAGTAGTCTTACTAGCCAGTTCGGGCTAGACTTTCCGTTAAGTCAACGTCGACCTTGAGTTTATTAGGGCTTTTTAGCCAAATCTAATTCTTATTTTAGAAATTTAAATGGAGTAATTCATGCGTATTGGTGTGCTTACTGGCGGCGGCGACTGCCCAGGATTAAATGCAGTTATCCGTGCAGTAGTTCGTAAAGGCGTAAAAGAGTACGGTCACGAGTTTGTTGGTTTCCGTGATGGATGGCGTGGTCCGCTCGAAGGTTTGACGATGGAATTAAATATTCAGACTACTCGTGGAATTTTGCCACGCGGTGGAACAATTCTTGGGTCATCACGTACCAACCCGTTCAAAATTGAAAATGGCGTTGAGAGAATTAAAGAGAATCTAGAGAAGATGGGAATCGATGCACTTATTGCAATCGGTGGTGAAGATACTTTAGGCGTTGCAACAAAATTAGATGCGCTAGGTGTAAAAGTAATTGGAGTGCCAAAGACAATTGATAACGACTTAAACAACACCGATTACACATTCGGTTTTGATACTTCGGTCAATATCGCCGTTGAAGCCATTGATCGCTTGCACACAACTGCTGAGTCACACCACCGAGCATTAATCGTTGAAGTTATGGGACGTCACGCAGGTTGGATTGCTCTACATTCAGGTATTGCAGGTGGCGCAGCTTGTATTTTGATCCCAGAAGTGAAGTTCTCTGTAGATAAAGTTTGTGAATGGGTCGAATCACGTTTCAAGCAGTCTTATGCACCAATCATTGTGATTGCTGAAGGTGCAATTCCACAAGACGGAGATATGGTCACCAAAGATCAGACTCTTGATGCCTTCGGCCATGTAAAACTTTCGGGAATTGGTGATTGGCTGGCAAAACAGATTGAAGCAAAGACTGGCAAAGAGGCGCGAACCTCTGTGCTCGGTCATATTCAACGTGGTGGCTCACCAACTGCATTTGACCGCGTTCTTGCAACCCGTTTTGGTCTTCAGGCAATTACAGCTGCTTCGGAAGGCGATTGGGGCAAAATGGTCGCGCTACATGGAACGAATATCGTTCGAGTTCCTCTGGCTTCGGCAACCGAGAAGTTAAAGACCGTTCCAGTCGAACTTTATAAGGAAGCGGAGATCTTCTTCGGTTAGTTAGACTTTCCTAATGTCTATTAATCAACTGAACGTGGATAGTCTCTTTGATTCAAGCCTTGTGGCTGCGCAGCAACCACAGTGGCCAGCCGATGAATTAGCTTCGGCGGTAAAGGAATTAAAGAGCTATCCACCTTTAGTTTTTGCAGGTGAATGTGATGATTTGCGTTCACATATTGCGCAGGCTGCAGAAGGCAGAGCATTTTGGTTGCAAGGCGGAGATTGCGCTGAGACATTTGCATCGGCAACTGCAGATTCAATTCGTGATCGAATAAAGACTATTCTGCAGATGGCTGCTATTTTGCAATATTACTCATCAATGCCGGTAATCAAAGTAGGGCGTATGGCTGGGCAGTTTGCTAAACCACGCTCATCGGATACTGAAACTCGCGGTGACGTAACTCTTCCTGCTTACCGCGGAGATGCAGTAAACGATTTGGCTTTCACACCTGAATCCAGACGTCCAGATCCGCATCGTTTAGTTCGCGTTTACAACACTTCGGCCGCTACTTTGAATTTAGTGCGCGCATTTACTCAAGGTGGATTTGCAGATCTACGTAAAGTTCACGATTGGAATAAAGGATTTGTAAAAGATAATCCTTACGCAACTCGTTATGAAGCAATGGCAACAGAAATTGGTCGCGCTTTAGATTTCATGAAGTCTGCAGGCGTAGATCCAGATGCCTTCAAAACAGTTGAGTTTTTCTCAAGCCATGAAGCTTTAATTCTTGAGTATGAAAAAGCGTTAACTCGCATTGACTCTCGCACTGGAAATCCATACGACGTTTCTGGACATTTCA
>JBEAMP010000061.1:0-2839 GCA_041165905.1 Actinomycetota bacterium | reverse complement strand
GCTTCTTGTGCAGCATCTAAAGATTGAGTTTGAATTTTATAGAGTCTGCCGGCTTCTTCCATGACTCCATTTAGCCATTGACGATACTCGAGTACATCTTGAGTTGCTTCGCCGATAATCTGTTCGCCTTCTCGTCTTGCGGAAGTTAAGAGCGCAGAACCTTCTCGCTTCTTTTGGTCAATCAAATCTTCAGCAGCTATCTCTGCTTGTTCTAATTTTTCAGCCGCTTCATCTTCAGCAGCTTTTATATACTTACGACCACGCGCCTCTGCGCCATTAAGAATAGATTGCGCTTTTTCTTGTGCAGCTTCGATAGCCTCTTTGGATTGGCGTTGAGTCTCATTGACTAATCGATCAGATGCAGCTTGCGCCTTTGATTCACGAATCTGAGCTGATTTAATCATTGCAACTGCAGTTTCGGTTGCAAGAATTTCAAATTCTTCACGAGATAAAGAACGAATATCTCTTCTTGAACGTAGATCAGCTAATTGCGCTTCTAGTTCGCGAATACGATCAACGGATGACATAGATGGTTCTGTCTCTTCTTTATAGCCGACCCAGTTGAAGAAACCGTTTTTCTTTGCCATTTAAAAACTCCTTGTTTTCAGAAGGGCTACTTTAATAGATGGCTAGAAAAACTAATACCCCGCTATCGAGGAGTGATAGCGGGGTAGAAGCCCTCAAATTAAGCCTTTATGGCTTTAAAACCTGCCTCAAGATCGCCCTTGATATCTTCGATGTTTTCAAGACCAAGGCTTAAACGAACCAGACCAGGTGTCACACCGGAAGCCAATTGCTCTTCTGGAGATAGTTGTGAGTGGGTAGTAGTTGCTGGGTGAATTACCAGGGAACGAACATCTCCGATGTTCGCTACGTGGCTAAATAGTTTTAGAGATTCAACAAATTTTTTACCCGCTTCAACTCCACCTTTTAATTCAAAAGAGAGAACTGCTCCCGAACCTTTAGGAGAGTATTTTTTAGCAAGCGAATTCCACTTTGAAGAAGGCAAGCTTGCATAATTTACTTTCTCTACATCTGGATGTTTTTCAAGCCACTCCGCTATTGCCTTTGCGTTTTCAACATGTCTTTCAATTCTTAATGACAATGTTTCCAAGCCTTGAGCTAGTAACCATGCATTAAATGGTGAAACTGCAGCACCAATATCACGTAGCAAAGTTAATCTAATTTTGAAAATGTAAGAAAGGTTTGCACCAAATGCAGAACCTTCACCTAGCGCTGCAGCGTAGACCAACCCATGATATGAAGGGTCTGGCTGATTGAAGTTCTTAAATTTTTCAGGGTAATTTGCATAATTGAATTTTCCTGAATCAACAATTGCGCCAACTACCGCATTTCCGTGTCCAGATAAAAATTTAGTGGCTGAGTGAACAACTACATCTGCACCATGTTCAATTGGCTTAATTAAAAACGGGGTCGCAACTGTATTGTCAACAATTAAAGGCAAACCATTATCATGTGCAACTTTTGCAATTGCTTCGATATCCAGAATTTCATTCTTAGGATTAGCAATTGTTTCTCCGAAAAACGCTTTGGTATTTGGCTTAATTGCTTTTTTCCAGGATTCAGGATTATTCGCATCATCTACGAAAGTTACTTCGACTCCGAATTTAGGCAATGTGTAATGGAATAAATTGTAAGTTCCACCGTATAGAGATGGTGAAGAAACTATATGATCTCCAGCTTCTGCCAAATTAAGAATTGCAAAAGTAGTAGCGGCAGAACCTGAAGAAACTAACAAAGCCGCAACTCCACCTTCAAGTGCTGCAATACGTTGTTCAACTGCATCTTGGGTTGGATTCATGATTCGGGTATAAATGTTTCCAAGTTCAGCTAAGCCGAAGAGATTAGCGGCATGCTCTGTATCTCTGAATTGATATGCCGTAGTTTGATAAAGCGGTAGTGCGCGTGCACCAGTTGTTGGATCTGGCTGTTGCCCTGCATGAATCTGCAAAGTCTCGAATGAATAGTTAGACAAGGTGGCTCCTCTTTCTTTATGTCGAACGAAGCGCAAAAAATATCAATTACTTCCGAATAGTTCTCACGAATGTTTAGTATTTGCGAAATGCTTGCACTTGGGTTGCCCTAGGTCTAGCCTGAATTCATGTCAACAGAGTGGTCTTTTAATACCCAACAAATTCATGCTGGCCAAGAACCAGATGGAAATTTCGGATCCATAAATTTACCTATCCATCAAACTACTGCGTATCAATTCAAAGGCACCGAACACGCAGCAAATTTGTTTGCGCTTAAAGAATTTGGTAATTCGTACACCCGCATGACCAACCCAACACAAGACGTTGTCGAGCAGAGGCTTGCAAAATTGGAAGGTGGAATTGGTTCTCTTTTAGTCTCTTCAGGTATGGCTGCAACGGCTATGGCCTTAATGAATGTTGCAGAGTCTGGAGACCATATTGTTTCAAGTCGAAATGTTTATGGTGGCATTCATAATTTGTTGCACTACACGTTACCCAAATGGGGAGTCGAAACAACTTTCGTTGATGATGCAAATAATTTAGATGCATGGAAAGCAGCAGTAAAGCCAAATACTAAAGCGTTTTTTGGTGAGGGCATCTCTAATCCAATTGCTGCATGCTTAGATATTGAAGGAATTGCAAAAATTGCTCATGATGCTGGAGTACCTTGGATTGTGGATAACACTATTGCCACTCCTTTTGTCACCAAACCATTTGATTATGGCGCAGATGTAATCACGCATTCAGCTACTAAATTCTTATCCGGACATGGCAGTGCCATAATTGGTGCGATAGTGGATTCAGGGAAATTTGATTACAGTAAGAATCCAGATAAATTCCCGGGA
>JBEAMP010000060.1:0-3740 GCA_041165905.1 Actinomycetota bacterium | reverse complement strand
GCGCTCTGTTCTTTAACTAAATTCAACATATCTGAAATTGATTTATATAAATACTCGGAATCAAATGGCGCATTCATAACATCAAAATTGAAGAATTGATGTAGTTCATCTGGCCTGACATACAAAGTAGCTCGTTTTGGTGGATGCACCCAAACTTCAGCTACCGCCATAATCTCTCTATCGCCATAAGAATCAAATATCTTTCGCCAATTCCTGTAAATCTCATGGACTCCATCCCGATCAAAGAATGGGATTTTGGCTAAGTATGAGTTCCGTTTTTCAACTTCCATCAAAACATCGAGTCGAAGGGCATCGCTTAACCCTTGTGGATCGTAGTGATCAACATGAATATCATCTTTTGCTAAGCCATGAGCCACATCGATACGGAATCCATCAGCGCCTAAATCAATCCAGAATCTAATTGTTTTTTCAAAATCTTCCGCTACTTCAGAATTTTCCCAATTTAAATCTGGCTGAGATGAATCAAATAGATGCAAATACCATTGACCATCTTCAACCTGTGTCCAAGCTGGCCCACCAAATAATGAAATCCAATTGTTCGGAGGAGTAGTTGCATCCTTGCCATCATAAAAATGGAAGCGATTTCTGGCTTTAGAACCTCTAGGTGAATCTATAGCTTCTTTAAACCATCGGTGCTCTATTGAAAAATGATTTGGAACAATATCAACTATAACTCTCAGCCCCAAGGAATGTGCTTTATCGAAAAGCTGCTTAGCATCTTTTAGATTTCCAAATCTTGGATCGACATCACGGGGATCTGCCACGTCATAGCCGCCATCTTTATTTGGTGTCTTATAGAAAGGACTCAACCAAATCGCATCAACCCCGAGTGTTTTTACATACTCAAGGCGAGAAGTGATTCCCTTTAGGTCACCTTCACCGTCGCCATTACTATCTTGAAATGAGCGGGGGTAAATTTGATAGATAACCGCTTCATTCCACCACTTATTCACGGCTAAACTTTAGTCCATGACAAGCCAAAACAGATTAGATAGATTCGCAGCGCACGGTAAAGAATTCCAAGAAGTACTTTCCACAATTCCAGAAGCTCATCGATACACCATGGTTGAAGGTGGCTGGTCTGCAGCTTATGTTGTTCATCACGTAGCAGATGGCGAATTACATTTCGCGTCACGTTATCTACATGCAATCGGCGACATCTCTCCAAGTATCCAACCATTTGATGAAGAGGCTTATCCAGAGAGAGTTAATTATGCAAAGCGCCAAATCAAAACTTCATTGGCAGCAATAGTTGGAATAAGGTCAATGGTCGCAGAAGTTTTCACAAATGCAACTGATGCGGATTGGTATAAAGTTTCCAAACATCCAGAACTTGGCCCAGTAACTCTAAGTGAACTTTTTGAAAAAGCAGATAGCCATTTAGTCGGCCACACACAACAACTTAGAGATATTTCAGCGCATTTTTAATAAATTGTTAGCAAATTGTCCTAGGCGTTAGACTGCGCACTATGTCTAAAGTACTTGGCTCACTTCCAGTCGGAGAACGTGTTGGTATCGCTTTCTCCGGAGGTCTAGATACCTCTGTTGCAGTCGCATGGATGCGTAACAATGGAGCCATTCCATTTACATACACCGCAGATCTTGGTCAATATGACGAACCAGATATCGCATCGGTACCTGGTCGCGCAAAGGAATATGGCGCTGAAGGTTCACGACTTGTAGATTGCAAGACTGCAATGGTCGAAGAAGGCTTAGCAGCGATTGCATGTGGTGCTTTCCATATTCGTTCTGGCGGTAAGCAGTATTTCAATACGACCCCAATTGGACGAGCAGTCACCGGAACACTTTTGGTTCGTGCAATGCTTGAAGACCAGGTTTCAATTTGGGGAGATGGTTCTACTTATAAAGGTAATGACATCGAACGTTTCTATCGTTATGGATTACTTGCAAATCCATCGCTACGAATTTATAAGCCTTGGCTTGACCAGAAATTTGTAACTGAATTAGGCGGCAGAAAAGAGATGTCGGAATATTTGGTTAAGCATAAATTGCCATACCGAGATAGTGTGGAGAAGGCTTATTCAACTGATGCAAATATCTTAGGCGCAACACATGAAGCAAAATCACTTGAATTTCTAAATTCAAGTATAGAAATTGTTAATCCAATTATGGGCGTTAAGTTCTGGGATTCTTCAGTAAAGATTGATTCCGAAGATGTAACCATTGAATACGCTCAAGGCAGACCTGTCGCAATTAATGGCAAACGTTTTGAAGATGTAGTTGAGCTGATGAAAGAAGCCAACAACATTGGTGGTCGCCATGGCTTGGGTATGTCAGATTTAATTGAGAATCGAATTATTGAAGCGAAGAGTCGTGGTATTTACGAAGCACCAGGTATGGCACTTCTCTTTATTGCTTATGAGCGTCTAATTACTGCTATTCATAACGAAGATACTATTGCCAATTATCACGCTGAAGGTCGTCGTCTTGGACGCTTGCTATACGAAGGCCGTTGGTTCGATCCACAATCATTAATGCTCCGTGAATCTTTAACTCGCTGGGTGGCATCTGCTGTAACTGGCACAGTTACTTTGCGTTTACGTCGCGGTGATGATTACTCAATCATTAATACTGAAGGTCCTGCGTTTAGCTATCACCCAGAGAAACTTTCGATGGAGCGCACCGAAGATGCAGCATTTGGTCCAGTCGATCGCATCGGTCAATTAACCATGCGAAATTTAGATATTGCGGATACTCGATCAAAGTTAGAACTTTACGCAGCCCAAGGTCAACTTGGCGATGGTCAATTCAAGCTTGTGGGAGAGATTGAGCAGAGCAAGAATTCAAAAAATACTAATATTTAGTTATTCGTGAATCCACCATGCTGCATAAGGTGGTACTGCTATTTGGCCGGCAAAATGCATCTTACGTCCACTTATTGCCTCTATTCGATCACCAAATGCAACATTAAATGAATCCAAATACTGAGTTTTTTCTGTCAAGTTATAAATCTGAGTCAATGTGCCAGCTGCATGCTTGCGACGAATTAAAAGTATTGCACCATCATTACGAGTGTCAGTTTCAGCGGTCACGCTTGCATGAATTGAATTTAAATTTTTACGCGCATTAATCAAACTTGAAATGGCGCTAAATACTCTGCCTGCAACGCCTTCACCATTCTGCGCACTTTGTACCAATGCCCAATCCATTTTTGGTCGATGTAACCAACGATTGTCATCTGCTTTTGCTGGATCTTTTTTGTAGCTTTCATCGTTTAACATACCGATTTCATCACCCATGTAGAGCAATGGGATTCCACCGAATCCAAAAACTATGGCATATGCGCAAATCAAGCGATTTATCGCGGTACTTAAATCAGCGGCATCCTTATTCTCGATTGCACGTTGTATTCCAATCAAACTAGCGGCACTTCCTGAAGTCCTGCGATCTCCAGTGAGCGGATTAGATTGGAAATGTACTCCTCTTGCAAAAGAACCTTTAAATTCATTGCCATAAAAATCTGCGCAGAAATTCCTATGAGCGTGACCATTTATCCCAGCTGCTTGAGCATCAGAATCATCAATTGCCCAACCAATATCATCATGACAACGCAGATAAGTAGCCCAAGCACTAGTAGTTGGCACAGGAGCAAAGCGGGAGAGTGCAGTGTCTAATAATCGCCCATCACGTGCTGCAAATGCAGACCAGATCTGCACCATTAAAGAGTTGTGATAAGCCAAGTCTGAGACTTTACCTGC
>JBEAMP010000059.1:0-4238 GCA_041165905.1 Actinomycetota bacterium | reverse complement strand
TTGCCGTTGTAATACTTTTCAAAAACTAGCTTTCCATCTTTGATAACTAGAAAAGCATTAGTTTCAGTATCATCAATAAATTTTTCTAAAGAAATTTCTGTTCCACCATAATTTACATTTTTTGGAAGATTGGCCGATCCAGTTGCCCAAGCGATTCTGGTATCGGCCGGTTCAATAATGTGGCTTGGCATTAAGTCAGGTGTTTTAGATGCTGGGGCAAGTCCCAATTTGATGGCGGCAATCGGTTCTGGATATCTAATAGCCTTTGTTAAACCAAAAAGAGCTAAATAAATTATCAATAATGTGGCGACGGTACGCTTTATAAATTTGAACACGCGATTAGGGTAATGGCAAGTAAGATTATCGTCATGGATGCGCAGGCCTTAGTTAATCAACTTGCCGATCAGGCTCGAATTGCCGCACGCACTTTATCCGTGGCAAGTGGCTCCGAACGCTCCGCCGCGCTTAATGCAATTGCCGATGAAATTGAAGCCCGAGCCTTTGAAATTCAAGAAGCAAATCAATCAGATATGGAGCGCGGCAAGCGCGATGGTTTAAATAGCCAGTTATTAGATCGACTTCTTTTAAATGAAGCAAGAATTAAAGGTATTGCAAATGGTGCACGCCAAGTAGCTTCGCTACCTGATCCATTAGGGCAAACACTTCGCGAACGAACTTTGCCAAACGGATTACATCTACGCCAACTCTCTGTGCCATTCGGCGTAATCGGCATGGTTTATGAGGCCCGTCCAAATGTAACTGTTGATGCCGCGGTAATTTTATTGATGAGTGGAAATGCTGCACTGCTTCGTGGTTCATCTTCTGCCGAAAGTAGCAATCAAGTTCTAGTTAAAGTTATGAGAGATGCGCTCTCAAAAACAAAAATTTCTCCAGAAGTTATTCAATTAATTCCCTCAAATGATAGAGCTACCACAACTGCGCTACTTAAAGCTCGCGGCCATGTTGATTTAGTAATTCCGCGTGGTTCTGCAAATCTAATTCGCATGGTGGTAGATGAAGCAACAGTTCCAACAATCGAAACTGGGGCGGGGGTTTGCCATGTCTACGTAGATAAAGATGCAGACTTAGATAAAGCGATACCAATTTTGATAAATTCAAAAACACATCGACCTTCCGTTTGCAATGCAGCAGAAACACTTTTAGTTCACAGAGATATTGCATCAGAATTTTTACCAATGGCGCTTAAAGCTTTAAATGAATCTGGGGTGGTGCTACACGCAGATGCAGAAGCGGCCAAAGCAGCAGAGTTACTTGGTATCCGCGCGCAAGCGGCAACCGCCGCAGATTGGGCTACCGAATACGGCGTACTTGAAATGAATGTCGGAATAGTTGATTCCGTTGAAGAAGCATCGGCGCATATTGCAAAATACGGCACCAATCACACCGAATCAATTGTTACTGAGAATAAAGATACTGCCGATAAGTTTGTAAAACTTTCTGATTGTGCAGCGGTAATGATTAATGCATCAACTCGCTTTACCGATGGAGAACAGATGGGATTTGGCGCAGAAATTGGCATTTCAAATCAGAAATTACATGCTCGTGGCCCAATGGGCTTAGAACAGATGACTACAACCACTTGGGTTGTCACTGGTGATGGCCAAATTCGCGCCTAAGTACTTATTTAATTAGAATTCAACGCATGTCCAGCCTTTCTCGCGCAGAAGTTGCCAAATTAGCAAAGCTTGCGCGCATCGAAATGACCGATGCCGAACTCGATGCACTTTCATCTGAATTCGCAGTTATTTTGGGCGCAGTTGATCGCATTCAAGGAGCACCTCTTGCAGATGTCCAACCGACATCTCATCCACTACCGATCAATAACGTAACCAGACCAGATGTAGTTATTCCATCCCTAACTCCCGAAGAATCACTAAGCGGGGCACCGGCTCAAGAAGAGCAACGATTCCGCGTGCCACAGATTTTGGGTGAAGAGTGATTCGTAAGAACGCATCTGAAATGGCTGCGGCGCTAGCAGCAAAAGAGATTTCATCTGTTGAGTTAGTTACTGCTCATTTTGATCGTATTTCTGAAGTCGATTCACAAGTAAAAGCATTTTTACATCTCGATAAAGAAGGTGCGCTAGCGCAAGCAAAAGCTATTGATGATGCTCGCGCAAAAGGTGAAACTCTTGCACCTCTTGCAGGTGTTCCGGTGGCATTGAAAGATATTTTCACTCAAAAAGGAATTCCCACAACAGCAGGATCAAAGATTCTTGAAGGTTGGCGTCCACCTTATGATGCAACCGTAACTGCAAATTTAAAGAAGAATGGCATCGTTATTTTGGGTAAAACCAATATGGATGAATTTGCAATGGGCTCTTCAACTGAAAACTCTGCATATCATCCAACCCATAATCCTTGGGATTTAACTCGAATTCCAGGCGGCTCAGGTGGCGGATCATCTGCATCACTTGCAGCATTTGAAGCACCTCTTGCACTTGGAACTGACACCGGCGGCTCTATTCGCCAACCTGCAGCAGTTACTGGCACCGTGGGAGTTAAGCCAACATATGGCGCAGTTTCTCGTTACGGAATGATTGCTTTCTCATCTTCATTGGATCAAGGCGGACCATGTGCCCGAACTGTTTTAGATGCTGCGCTACTTCATGAAGCGATTGCAGGACATGATCCAAAAGATTCAACATCAATCAATGCGCCAACTCCTAAAGTTGTTGATGCAGCAAAACGTGCTGATGTTAAAGGTTTAAAAATCGGTGTAATCAAAGAGCTACAAGGCGATGGATACCAAAAGGGCGTTCTAAATCGCTTTAATGAATCAATTGAGCTGCTCTCTTCATTAGGTGCCGAAATTGTTGAAGTCTCATGCCCATCATTTGAATATGCGTTAGCGGCTTATTATTTAATTGCTCCATCAGAGTGCTCTTCTAACTTAGCTCGCTTTGATGCAATGCGATACGGATTGCGTGTCGGAGAAGGCGATGCAGAAGCAGTCATGAGCGCTACTCGTGAAGCTGGATTCGGTCGCGAAGTTAAACGTCGCATCATTCTTGGAACATATGCGCTGTCAAGCGGTTATTACGATGCATATTACGGAAGTGCACAGAAGGTTCGCACTCTAATTATGCAAGATTATTCAAAAGCTTTTGCTGGCGTTGATGTTTTAGTTTCACCTACTGCGCCAACTACCGCATTCAAAATTGGCGAGAAGAGCAATGATCCGCTTGCGATGTATTTAAATGACGTAGCCACAATTCCAGTTAACTTAGCTGGCATTTGTGGAATGTCTCTTCCTTCAGGTCTTGCTGACGAAGATAACTTGCCAACTGGTTTCCAAATCATGGCTCCAGCAATGGAAGATCAACGTTTATATAACGTAGGCGCCGCACTTGAATCAGCGCTTCTTTCTAAGTGGGGTGCGCCATTACTGGCAAAAGCACCAGCGCTAGGAGGTTCAAAGTGAATTACGAACAGGTAATCGCCAAATATGAACCAGTTATGGGTTTAGAAGTTCACGTTGAATTAAATACAAATTCAAAGATGTTCTGCGGCTGCGCAACTGTTTTCGGCGCCGAACCAAATACCCAAACTTGCCCAGTATGTCTAGGTCTACCAGGATCACTTCCAGTGGTAAATGAAACAGCAATCGAATCCGCTATCAAAATTGGATTAGCTCTTAATTGCAAAGTCGCACCATTTAGTCGTTTTGCACGTAAGAATTACTTTTACCCTGATATGCCAAAGAATTATCAGACCTCCTAATACGACGAACCAATCTGCTTTGATGGATATTTAGATGTTGAAATCGAAACTGATGAAGGTCCTAAGTCATTTCGAATTGAAATCGAACGCGTACACATGGAAGAGGACACCGGTAAGTCTTTACATATGGGTGGCGCTACTGGCCGAATTCATGGTGCGGATTACTCATTACTTGATTACAACCGCGCTGGCATTCCTTTAATTGAAATTGTCACCAAGATTATTCCTGGCACCGGTAAATACGGCCCAGAAGTTGCAAAGGCATATGTTGCAGAACTTCGTGATATCTTGCGTAGCATCGGTGTTTCCGATGTAAAAATGGAACAAGGATCACTTCGTTGCGATGCTAACGTTTCATTACGATTAATTGGTTCAGATGCTTTAGGTACTCGTTCAGAAACTAAGAACGTTAACTCTCTTCGTTCAGTCGAAAGAGCAATTCGCGGTGAAATGATTCGCCACGCAGAGCTCTTAGAAAAAGGCGAAAAAGTTAAA
>JBEAMP010000058.1:0-11502 GCA_041165905.1 Actinomycetota bacterium | reverse complement strand
CTATAAAGTAAATATTAATCGAAACTAACGGAGTTGATTTACTCATGGGAATGAAAGCGCTGGTGATCGGCGCTGGCGGAGTTGGAAGAGCTATCGCCAACATTGCATCACGAAGAAAATTCATTACTTCAATGGTTATTGCTGACCGAACTTTGGCGCGCGCTGAGGAGGCTGTTGTTCGCTTAAAAGACCCTCGCTTCTCTGCAGCACAAGTGAATGCATCCGAACTTGAAGATATTCGCGAATTAATTCGTAAAGCCCAACCAGATGTAGTTATTAACGCAGTTGATCCACGCTATGTGATGCCGATTTTCTTGGCTTGTGAAATTGAAAATACAAATTACATCGACATGGCGATGTCACTGTCACGTCCGCACCCTCACTACCCATACACAGAAACTGGTGTGAAATTGGGCGATGAACAGTTTGCACGTGATTGGAACTGGGGCGAGAGAAAGATTTATGCACTTGTCGGAATGGGAATCGAACCAGGCATGTCAGATGTATTTGCAAAATATGCATCTGATTACTTATTTAGCAGAATTGATTCGATTACCGTACTTGATGGATCTAACTTAACTGTTGAGGGCTATGAATTTGCTCCATCATTTTCAATTTGGACCACTATCGAAGAATGTCTAAACCCACCTTTAGTTTGGGAAGACGGTCGAGGCTGGTTTACCACCGAACCATTTAGCGAATTAGAAATCTTCGATTTTCCAGAGGGAATTGGTCCAGTCGAATGCGTAAATGTTGAGCACGAAGAAGTTGTATTAATACCGCAGAAAGTGGATGCAAAGAAGGTCAATTTTAAATATGGACTTGGTGCGCAATTCATCACAACTTTAAAAACAATTCATATGTTGGGGTTAGATCGCAAAGAAAATGTCGACGTGCAAGGTTTATCTGTTGCACCACGTGACTTGCTTGCAGCATCGCTACCCGATCCTGCAACATTAGGACATCGAATGCATGGTAAAACCTGTGCAGGTGTTCTAGTCAAAGGCTTAAATAAAGAAGGCCAACCTTATGCTTGCTACATATACAACGTCGTTGATAACGATTGGTCAATGAGCGAATACGGCGATCAAGCAGTGGTTTGGCAAACTGCAATAAACCCAATTATTGCCATGGAATTAATTTCTAAAGGAATCTGGAAGCCGGAAGGCGTCAATGGTCCCGAATGGTTTGATCCAAAGCCATTCTTAGATTTATTGCCTGAATATGGCACTGATTGGACTATTCGAGAAGAGAGCGCTGAAGGTATTCTGCCGTAATGGCTGAATATGATGTCGTAATAATTGGTTCTGGTTTTGGTGGATCAGTTGCGGCATTACGTTTGGCAGAAAAAGGTTACAAAGTCTGCGTTCTTGAAGCAGGTGCCAGGTTTGAAGATTCAGATTTTCCAAAAACTTCGTGGAGAATAAATAAGTTTCTCTTTGCTCCGCGCCTTGGTTTAAAAGGAATTCAACGAATTCATAAATTGCCTGACGTATTTGTTTTATGCGGTGCGGGTGTAGGTGGTGGCTCACTAGTTTATGCAAATACTTTGTATCAACCTGGCGATGAATATTTTCAAGATCCACATTGGCGAGACATTGCTGATTGGAAAAGCGAATTAGAACCTTGGTACCAAGTCGCAAATCGAATGCTCGGCGTAATTAAGAATCCATTTTTCTCAAATAGCGATCGCGCAATGAAAAAAGTAGCTCAAGATATGGGAGTCGGTGAGACTTTTACTTTGGCGCCACTTGGCATTTATTTTGGAGATAGCCCTAACGTCGAACATCCAGATCCATATTTTGACGGAGCTGGCCCAAAGCGCAAATCTTGTATCAATTGCGGTGAATGCATGACTGGCTGTCGACATAATGCAAAAAACACTTTAGTTAAGAATTATTTATATTTCGCAGAGAAGTTGGGTGTAGAAATAAGACCATTAACAACTGTTACTGATTTTCATGAATCAAATGGAGAATGGATAATCAAAACTAAGACTTCTACTTCCTGGCTTCCAAATTCTAAGTTGCTAACTGCCAAAGAGGTAATTGTTGCAGCAGGGACATACAACACCCAGAAACTATTACATCAAGCAAAAAGTAGAGGCAAATTACAGATATCAGATGCTCTGGGAAAGCTTTCAAGAACAAATAGTGAATCTTTAGTTGGCTCCATTATGCCCAATAATGATATTGATTTTTCTGAAGGCGCTGCAATTACATCGTCTTTCTTTCCAAATGCTAATACTCACGTAGAGCCGGTCCGTTATGGCAAAGGTAGTAATTCGATGGGTTTGCTACAAACCATAATGACTAGCAGTGATAAACCTTTAACCAGAATTCGCCAATGGTTTGGGCAGGCGATTAAACGACCTTCTTTAATCTTCAAAATTCTTTATGTTCGCAAATGGAGTGAGCGCTCTGTAATTGCATTAGTCATGCAGAATATAAATAGTTCGGTAACTGTTTTCCAAAAAAGAAATATCTTTGGTTTTTCAAAGTTAAGTTCTAGAAATGATTCTTTAAGCCCAAATCCAACCTGGATCCCGGAAGCAAATGAAGTTGCAGAAAGAATTGCTGAAAATTATGGCGGTTTTGCTGGTGGAAATATTGGAAACTTAATTGGTTCGCCATTTACTGCACATTTTGTCGGCGGTTGCGTCATTGGAAAGAGTAGAGACGAAGGGGTTATTGATCCATACCATCGTGTTTGGGGGTATCCAACTTTACATATTTTGGATGGCAGCACAATTACTGCAAACCTTGGCGTAAATCCCTCGCTGACAATTACGGCGCAAGCAGAGCGAGCATTATCAATGTGGCCAAATAAAGGCGAGCTCGACCAGAGACCAAATCAAAAAGAACCATACAAAGTAATTAATCCAATCAAACCCAAGTTAGGAATGCGTAAATGAGCATGAAAGCACTAGTGACAGGCGCAAGTTCAGGTATTGGTTGGCACTTTGCAAACCTTCTCTCTAAAGAGGGTTATGACTTGGTTATCACTTCTCGCGATTTTGATCGTTTGAACCACATTGCAACTGAATTTAAGGATAAGTACCAGAACCAAATTGAAGTAATTGCCGCGGATTTAACAACAGAAAACGGAATTCAACAGATTGAGGACCGTTTACGCTCTGGTGATATTGATGTCTTAATCAATAATGCTGGATATGGTCTGAATAAACCATTTAGTAGCAGCGAATTAGTAGATGAGATTAAAATTTTAAAAATTCTTTGTGAAGCTCCAATGCGTTTAGCTCATTCCGTACTTCCATCTATGATCAAAAATAATGTAGGAATAATTATCAATGTCTCTTCTGTAGCTGCATGGATAACTGGCGGTCATTACTCAGCCATGAAGTCATATTTAATGGTGCTTTCAGAATCTCTTCATACTGAATTAGCAGATACGGCAATTAAAGTAACTTCTCTAGCTCCAGGATTTACTCATACCGAATTTCACCAACGCGGCAAAATGAAGATGGATTCGCTCCCGAAATTTATGTGGTTGCACGCAGATAACGTTGTGATAACGGCGTGGAATGATGCTAAAGCTGGAAAGGCGATATCTATACCTGGTAGACAATATAAGGCGATTTATTTGCTCACTCGCTTCGCACCTCGCAATTTGGTCCGGTCAATGGGTTTCTCGCTTCGCCGTAAGCAGCGATAACTCACAGACCTTTCGCAGGTTTCAGTCACGCAGAATTCACTTCTCTCCCAATAAGATATGAATATTAAATCCCTTTTGGAGGAAAGTATGTTTCGTAAGACTTCAGTTGCACTTGCCGCATTATTAGTTGCATCTTCAGCGGTTATTGCACCAGCTGCAGACGCAGCAACCAAGATTTCAAATGGCGTAACGTGTGCAAAGAAGGGCGCGACTACCAAAGTTGGTACAGATCGATATACCTGTACAACCAATCCAATTTCTACGGGAGCAGCTGCAAAGAAATTAGTTTGGGTATGGTCAGGTTGTCTTGATTCTAATAAAGCTTACTTAACTTCAAAGACTCAATATGACGCAATCATGAAACAGATTGCTGGGCAATCAACAACAATCGCATCAACCATTCAAACTTCAATCAATAACATGATTCTTTGGAAAGCAACTAAGAACTACGTTAAAGATGATGTGGTTTACGAAACCGGAAAGACTTATTACATAGCTCTTGCACCAAGTAGCAATAAAACTCCGAGCGCTAACTTGGGAACTTTATGGGCGGTTTACATGCCAACGGCTGCTGATGCAAATGTAGGTACTTCACCAGATGTAAATAAGGTAATCGCGATGAAAGAGAAAGATGTAGTTGATTGGACAGAATCTGTTACAACTATGAATACTTATATTAAATCTCTTGAAGGTTTAACTAATGCGACCGCTGCTCAGAAAACAAAATTGGCAAGCTACAAGGCAACAGTTGCAACTATCAATATTGGTATCAAGAATGCAAATACCAATATCAAGAATTTAAAGGCGAACGTGATTCTTTTGACATCACAGCAAGCCAATAAAGCTACAGTTGAATCCCTAAAGGCTGATGTAGATCAAGCAAAAATGATTCGCGCACAATCTTGTGCAAGGGGCATCTAAGCGTTAGGTAATTAAATAAATAGCCGTCCGAAAGGGCGGCTATTTTCTTTTTAATGAGACCGATAGGGATTGCCCTATGTCGTAGTACTTTTTCTTGTAATTCAATTAGTGGCAATGGACTTGATCTACTTAGCGCTCTGTTTAGCGATCTTGATAGCAACAGCGATTGCAAGAAATCGCAATGGCTTGCTATACCTATTAGCACTTACTTCTTGGGTAATAAGTGAAATTACAACCAACATATTCCCGACGCCTTGGAGTAGTGCTGGGTATGTCCTCTTCTACCCGTTGATTTTTGTAGCTTTACCATCGCTCTTTGAGATAGAACAAGCAGGTCAATTGATAAGGCTCCTTGATGGTTCGGTTCTTGTTCTGGGCACTAGCGCAATTTTCTCAGCCATATTTTTAAGAAATTTTAAATCTGATTTTCTTCATTTACTTTACCCGGTCTGCGACATCATTATTTTAATTGCCGCTTTAGTTGCCTTCGCTAGAAGACCTATTAATAGTAGAAGTTTTTTAGCTTTATCTGGGCTACTAGTATTTACAGCAACTGATTTTGCATACTTAATTGCTGTAAACAATGGAAACTATCAATCGAATTCAGTTATTAATTACGGCTGGTTAATCGGTTTTACTCTAATAACTATTAGCCAGTACCGACGTGGTATCAAGAGCGAACAATTTCCACCAATTTCTATCTTTTATCTTGCTATCTCTGTTTTTGGTAGCGCTTTAATATTGACGGCAATTGCTTTAAATATGTATCAGCTACCAAAAATGGTAATTGGTCCTGCTTTGGCCACGCTCTTTGCCTCTTTCATTCGAATGGCACTAGCCTTAAAGCAAAGCGAAAAAAACTTAGCTACAGAAAATCTTGCAAAGATCGACGACTTAACTGGCTTACCAAACCGCCGAAGATTTATTAGTGAAGTCGAGAATTATCAAAATGGTTCAATCCTTTTAATGGATTTAGATGGTTTCAAACCAGTTAATGACAATTTTGGCCATCAAACTGGTGATGAGATTTTGCGACAAGTGGCAAGCAGATTCTTAAAAGCAATTCCAGAGCAATCACTTCTAGCTAGGTTGGGTGGAGATGAATTTGCTGTTCTTACACACGGAGGTTATGAAGAGGCCATGGAGTTGGCGATGGCGCTAAGGGCAACGCTCTCTTATCCATTCAATATTGATGGAGAAGCTATCCGAGTTGATGTGAGTATCGGATTTGTATCAAATGATGGTAAATCTGATTTGATGAGCCGAGCTGATACTGCAATGTACAAGGCGAAGCAGGCTCAAGTTGGTGTCTGGGCTGGTGGGACTTAATATTCTCCCCGCAAGGCGAGATTGCCTAGACCGTTTTGCAGAATTTATAGGGGGTAGTTAATTGTCAGATCGCTTCCAAGGTCGAATCCTTGTTTTGGGCGCAGGTTCAGTTGCGCAATGTGTAATTCCACTTCTACTAGAACACTTAGTAGATGCCAAACAGATGACGATAGTGGATCAGCGAGACAATCGCTCCCGAGTTAAGTCAGCTTTAGATGCTGGCGCTACCTATATTCAAGATCAAATCACAAAAGAGAATTTAAATTCATTCCTAAGCTCGCATCTTTCAGATGGTGATTTTCTATTAGATCTTGCATGGAATATTGATGCAAATACCATTCTTGGTTGGGCACATGATCACGATGTTATGTATCTAAATACCTCAATTGAAGAATGGAATCCTTACGAAGGTGGAAAGAATAAGCATCCACTAGAGCGCACACTTTATGTACGCCACATGCGCATGCGCGAGATGAAATCAAAGTGGGATAAACCAGGTGCAACTGCAATTGTCGAACATGGTGCCAACCCAGGTTTAGTTTCACACTTAGTTAAGAAGGCGCTTGTAGATATTGCAAATAAGACCATCGAAGATGGCATTGCTACAGAGCAAATAAAATCAGCTCTTGCTGCAGAAGATTATGCAAAGCTTGCCCAAGCACTTACCGTTAAAGTAATTCACATTTCTGAGCGCGATACTCAAGTTTCAGATAAGCCAAAGTTATTAAATGAATTCGTAAATACTTGGTCAGTTGAAGGTTTATATGAAGAGGGTGTTGCTCCAGCTGAATTAGGTTGGGGTACCCACGAAAAGAAACTTCCAGCAATGGCTTATGAGCATCAGAGCGGCCCAAAAACTCAGATTGCAATTGCGCAGCCAGGTGCAAAGACATGGGTACGTTCTTGGGTTCCGGATATGGAAATTACTGGAATGGTAATTCGCCATGGTGAAGCTTTCACAATTCCAGATCACTTAACTGTTTGGGATGGCGATAAGGCTGTTTATCGCCCGACCGTACATTATGCATATTGCCCAACAGATGCCGCAATCGCATCACTTCGCGAATTAGAACATCGCAATTGGGATCTAACAGAAAATCAGCGAATCATGAATGATGAAATCATTGATGGAAATGATCGCTTAGGTGTATTGCTTATGGGCCATCCATATAAATCATGGTGGACTGGTTCATTACTTTCAATTCACGATTCACGTAAATTGATTCCAAATCAATCTGCAACAACCGTGCAGGTGGCGTCAGCAGTTTTCGCTGCAGTTGCCTGGGCAGTTAAGAACCCAGATAAGGGAATTTTGGTGCCAGACGATATGCCGTGGCGCGAAGTACTTGCGTACGCGGAAAAATACTGGGGCGGCTTCCATTCAGCACCTGCTGATTGGACACCAATCGATAACCGTAAAGATTTCTTTGAAGGCTGGAATGGAAAAGAGTATGACTCTGATCCTTGGCAGTTCTCAAATTTCTTAATCTAAACAATTTACGCTGCAACAACTTCTTCATCGATAAGTCTTGGGCGACCAGCTTTACGCTTTCGTTCGATAACTTCACCTTCGCTAAAAAGTTCTCCACCCCAAACTCCGCATGGCTCTTTGCGAGATAGTGCGCCCTCTAAACAAGCTGCTTTCATAGGACAAGCTGAACATAGAGACTTTGCAGCTGCAATCATCTCTTCATCATCGCTGAAGAAGAGCTCGGCATCTGCATTGTGGCAAGGCAAACTCACTCCATCTCCCGTTACTGCTTCCAATCCAATTAACTCTTCATTCCATCCTGGAATGAGTAGCTCTCCGAATAACACTGACATTTCCTTCTCCCTACCTCTCTTTATCTCTTTCTATTTCTTGCTTTTCTATTTATTTCTAAATGAAAAAAGCCCCAAATCCTTTTGGATTTGAGGCCTATTGGCTTTTGTTATGGATTAACCATTAACACCTGTGGCCTCGTTACCAAAATGTGCATAGGCACGCTTGGTAAACCAAGTTGTTGCGGCGTTTGTTGGGTAATTTGAATTAAATGAAGGCGCGACAATTGCAGCTTCGATTGAAGCTAATGTCATCATGCTCTTTGACATTTTGTCCCTTTCATCTAGTTTTACCAGCCACCAATAGGTGAATGCAAAGGGTAAAGCATTGATAGAGATTGGTGCAACTTAATTAATTTCTGGCTCTTTAATTACCTACAGTTACCCTGCAATTGAGCGTAAAAATGGGCTTGGTACTCCGCCATGACTTAGATGCAGATGTTCGCGAGCGCGCGTAATTCCCACATAGAACAAGCGAAGCTCTTCATCTTCAGGGGCATCCGGATATGGCAGGTACCCCTGTCCAATTCCGATTATGAACACTCGCTCCCATTCCAGACCTTTCGCCGCATGCAATGTTGCCAAAGTTGTAACTGGCATCTGCGGCGGATTGTTCTGTTGAGCGCGATCTTCGAGCTCTTGCAAGAAATTTCTAAGAGTTTTCGGCTGGAATCGATCATCACTATCTAACTCTCTAGCTAAATGCACAATTGCGCCGATGCCATCCATTGCATCACCTGAGAGATATGGCTGCGCAAGGCCGCGTATCTCTTCAACCCAGCTGATATCTGGGTTTGGAATAACTGAAGCTTGGCGAATATCTCTTATAAATTCGCGAATTTCAGCGCGATCAAAGAAACGATCATTACTTCTTATTTGATAAGGAAGACCAGCTTCTTTAAATGCTCTCTGCATACTTTGTAATTGCGCATTTGTTCGGGCCAGCACCGCAATATTTTCAGGGCGCTCACCTTGGCTAATTAATTCCGTTATTTGATTGGTAACTCCAATCGCTTCTTGGCCATCAGTGTTGTATTCGGTTAACACTGGTTGATTTCCATGTTCGTTAATCGGTGCTAATTCTTGTCCCATACGGTTGCTGCGCAACAAAGCATTAGCGGTAAACAAAATTTCTGGAGTAGAACGGTATCCAGTAGTTAACCTAACGACTTCAGCTTCTGGAAAGCGATTAGTGAAACCAAGCAAGTAACTTGGAGTCGCGCCGGCAAAGGTATAAATCGTCTGCGCAGGATCTCCAACTACACAAATGTCTTTTCTACTTCCAAGCCAAGCATCAATTAATCTCTGCTGAAGTGGTGAGATATCTTGATATTCATCTACAGTGAAATACCGATATTGGTCATGAATACGCTCTCTTACCTGAGCTTCATTTTCAATCATCGCAGTTGTAAGTAAAAGCAAATCTTCAAAATCTAAAGTTCGTTCTTGCTTCTTTAGCGATTCATATGCAGCATAAATTTTGGCAATATCCTCAATCTCAATTCGGCTGCGCACTTTACGTTGAGTAGCCAGAAAATCCTCGGGCGCAATTTGATTTACCTTAGCCCACTCAATTTCGGTCGCCACATCACGAAGTGCTTCGCGGCTATTTGCTGGCAATTTGATCCCGGCACGTTCAACTGCAGCGCCAATAAATGGGGTTTTCGAAGTTAAAAGTTCTGGACTTTGTCCGCCAAATACCGTTGGCCAAAAATAAAGTAGTTGCTTAAGCGCTGCTGAGTGAATAGTTCGCGCATTAACTCCTGGGAAACCCAACATTCTTAAACGGGATCGCATCTCTCCTGCAGCACGAGCTGTGAAGGTAATTGCCATTACGCGCTGTGGATCTATTACTCCAATAGCTGAGGCATATGCGATTCGATGTGTAATTGCTCGAGTTTTGCCAGTACCTGCTCCTGCAATTACGCAGACTGGTCCACGAGTTGCTAATGCGACTTTACGTTGTTCGTCATCCAGCGCTGCCAAAATTTCTTCAGCGTTAGCCATTTAGCCACGCCTCAATCATTTTGCCAGACACTGTAGTAATTGGTGGAACGCTTAAGGTTCCACCAGCTACCGCACTTCTTAACTCATCCTTTGTAAACCATTTCAGGTCAACAATTTCAATGCCATCTGGTTTTGCTAATTCTGGATTATCAGTAAAGGCTTCAAATGCGAGCATTATGGAATTTGGAAATGGCCAAGGTTGTGAATTTAAATATTTAACATTTTTAACTACTAGGCCACTCTCTTCTTCAACTTCGCGTACTACTGTTGCTTCTAATGATTCGCCAGGTTCGACAAAGCCAGCAAAATTCGAATATCTACCTTCTGGCCAAATAGCTTGGCGACCTAAACAGATTCGTCCATTTCGATCTTGTACAGCCACAATAATTGCTGGATCGGTTCTTGGAAAATGATGCGATCCATCTACTTCACATTCACGCACCCAACCATTTGAAATCATTTTGGTAGCAGCGCCACATCGTGGACAGTGAGTATGTGTTTCGTGCCAATTCACTATTGCAAGTGCAGTAACTGCAATCTCTAACTCAGCAAGTGATAGATGCGCTGCGAGTTCGCGCAAATTTTGGCTGGCCTCTGGTTCGGAGATCTCTTTATTGATAACGAAATAATGTTGTTTATTAACTTCACCTAGATAGATTGCATCTTCTGAGCTTTGGAAATTTGTCGAAATTTGTTCGATTAAAGCGCCATCTCGAGCCAGAATCTGACCCTGCCAAATCTGCAGAACTCTCCCCTCTTTCCAGTATTCAGGGGCTCTATCTCTGCCGGCGCGGTTCATAAGAAGGGCAGGTTAATGCTTTTCTAGTAACTCCACTAACTGCGCTTCGGTAAGCAGATCACTTCTTCGGTCATCTTCGCCAGTTGGAACATAATGGAAGCAGGCGCTGACCTTTTGGACTTCTACGCCTGCAATTTTGGCCCAAGCCAATCGATACATCGCTAATTGAATTGCAGCAGATTCACCAAGTTTCTTAGAACCGGTCTTCCAATCGACAACTTCAAATCCATTCTCAGTTTTGTAAACCGCATCAATTCGTCCTCGAATTAAAACTCCGGCTAAAACAGTTTCGAAAGGAACTTCTAGTTTTACTGGAACTTTACTTGCCCAATGACTTTCTAGCCATTTGGCTTTCAACTCTTCTAGCGTGCCATCTTCTTCAATTGGATCAAAATAATCGAGGTCATCATCGTCAAATAGCGCTTGAGATTTTAAATGGTTTTCAACCCAGTTATGGAAGTCAGTACCACGTCTGGCAAATTGATCTTGCAGGAATGGCATTGGACGACGAATTGCACTTGCAAGGGCTTCTGGATCTTCACGAAGAGCTATTAATGTTGAAACTGATAAACGTGGTGGGAGATAAACATCAGCAATATTTCGGCGATCTTCAATTTGTTTAATTAATAAAGCTGCATCTTGATCAAAAATTCTGGCATTTGTGGCTTTATAGATCTCCACAGCAGCTGCAAGTTCGGTTAATCTAGAATTTGATGTTGGCCATTCTGCGGAAACTTCTCGTTCTAACAATGGATTACTTCCGGGAATCAAAGTTGTGTCAATATCAGTTGCTAATTCTAGGAAATCACAGATTAACTTAAATACATCGCTTGCCTTATCAATATTGGTGCGGGTATCCCAATAAGACATTGTGCAATGCAAGGTATGTTTCGCGCGAGTAATTGCAACATAAGCTAAACGCCACTCTTCTTCTAGGCGGAACGCTGCAC
>JBEAMP010000057.1:0-4148 GCA_041165905.1 Actinomycetota bacterium | reverse complement strand
CAATGCAATTGCATGGAGCCTTGGTGCAGAGAAGCAGATCGAAGGAATCCGTCGCGCTCGCGCTGCACGTGTTATCCGCGATCTTGATCATGCAAAAGAAATTAAGGCAAAGCTTGAAGCTGCCTCAATTTCAATCAAGGTAAAAGTTGGTGCACAAGGCAAGCTTTACGGTTCAGTTACCGATAAAGATGTTGCTGCAGCAATTAAGTCAGCTGTCGGAATTGATATTGATCGCCACAAGATTAAGTTGGCTCATATCAAGAAGACCGGCAACCACACTGCAAAGGTTTCACTACACGGAAACGTTGTAGCAAACGTAACCGTTGCGGTATCAGCTGCGTAAATTAATTTAAATATAAGAAAACCCCGCGGAATTATCTGCGGGGTTTCTTCTTTGCTGCCTTTTTAACTTTTCTCTTTACAGCCGCTTTTTTCTTAACAACTTTCTTAACCGCACTCTTCTTTGCCGCTTTTTTCTTAACAACTTTTTTGGCAGAGCTCTTGCGCACGCGGCTGCTGATCTTGATTGGAACTTCAGGAATCTCAATTTCAATCGTAATTTTCTGAGCGCTCATAATGGGCAAGGCTAAGGATTAATCGGGGTGAAGTCACATATATAAATCACCTGCGGGGCTAAACATCTCAATATTTGATAATTTGAAATAAACCTTCCTCCACAGGGAAATTACGCGTAAATAGGCGTGAAAAGGGAAGTTATCCACCGCTTATCCACACCCATCCACAGCCTTCTCCACAGGTGAGAGGGGGTTTACGCACAACCTTCTACACATGGCCGTTCGCCAATGTCATACCTAACTGGGAGGTTACGCCTGTGAGCATTGCAGAACTTCCGCGTAATGGCGGCAACCCCGAACTCGAACGCACTCCTCCGCAAGATTTAATTGCAGAGCAATCAGCGCTCGGTGGCATGTTGTTATCTAAAGATGCAATCTCTGATGTTGTTGAAATTTTAAAAGGCCGCGATTTTTATAGACCAGCGCACGAACTTATCTTCGATGCAATTATTGATCTTTATGGTCGCGGCGAACCTGCTGATGCAATTACCGTTGCATCCGAACTTACAAAACGTGGCGATATTGCTCGCGCAGGTGGCGCACCTTATTTACATACATTAATCAACTCTGTTCCAACTGCAGCTAATGCAAGTTACTACGCAAAGATTGTTCGCGAACGCGCAATTGCACGTCGACTTGTAGAAGCCGGAACGAAAATTGTGCAACTTGGATATTCACCAGAAGGTGAAATTGATGATGCAGTTGATCAAGCACAGGCAGAGGTCTATCAAGTAACCGAACGTCGCGCATCAGAAGATTATGTAATTCTCAACGAACTTCTCGAACAAACTTTTGATGAGATGGAGAGAATCTCTAAAGGTGTTGGTCCAGAAGGTGTCTTAACTGGTTTCCGCGATTTAGATAAATTAACAAATGGATTCCATCCCGGAAATATGATTGTTCTTGCAGCGCGCCCTGCAGTTGGTAAATCAACACTTGCGTTGGACATTGTGCGCAACGCAGCAATTCATGAAAAGAAAACTTCAGTTATCTTCTCTCTTGAAATGTCGCGCTCTGAAATTACTATGCGTATGTTGTCTGCTGAAGCACGCGTTGCACTAAATAATATTCGAAGTGGTGCGCTCTCTGATGATGAATGGGCCAGATTAGCCAGACGCATGGGAGAAATCTCCGATGCGCCGCTATTTATCGATGATTCTCCAAACCTTTCTATGATGGAAATTCGCGCAAAAGCCCGTCGTTTAAAGCAGCGCCACGACCTCAAATTAATTGTTATCGACTATCTACAGCTGATGTCATCTGGAAAGAAAGTCGAAAACCGTCAACAAGAAGTCTCTGAATTCTCTCGCCACTTAAAGTTGATGGCCAAAGAGTTAGATATTCCAGTTATTGCAATCTCACAGCTAAACCGTGGACCAGAACAACGTGCAGATAAGAAACCAATGCTCTCTGACCTTCGCGAATCTGGATCTATCGAACAGGATGCTGACGTTGTTATCTTGTTACACCGCGAAGATTTATATGACAAACAGAATCGTTCTGGAGAAGCAGATCTATTTGTAGTTAAGCACCGTAACGGACCAACACGTGATTTAACAGTCTCTGCCCAACTTCACTTCTCACGCTTTGTTGATATGCCAGCCCAAAATCAGAACTTTGGCAATCAAGACTTTACTCAGGCACGATCTGCTGAGTAGTAGCTCGCGTCTTTGTTGCAATATAAATTCCAGCGATAACCGCCGCCGCTCCAATTAATTGAATTGCATTAAAGGTCTCACTCAACCAGATCCATGCAAATACACCAGCAAGTACTGGTTCTAACATTCCAATCACAGATGCTGAAGATGCGCTGGTCTTAGTAATACCAATTAGATTTCCGATATAAGGAATGATGGTTCCAATTACAATCACAAAGAGAATTAACATCCAACCACTTGCAATGGTGCCAGCTGCTTGTCCTCGAATATCAATCTCTTTGCTAAAGATTTCAGTTGGGTAAGTCCAAATCGGGAATGCAATCCACCAGAAGAGCATTGAAACTCCAAAGCCATAAAGCATTAACGTTTCAGTTGCAACGCGCTTGCCCCACTTTTCGCCAAGTAGAAAATATGCAGTAAGTGCAAAGGCATCTAAAAAGGCAGCTAACAAACCGATGCCATCAAAGATCAAACCTTTCCAAACCTGCGCGATAAGAAGTAAACCTGAGAATGCCAAGAAGACAGCAAGCCACATAGTGCGTGGCACATGTTGTTTACGTACAAATCTGACCCAGAGAGCGATCCAGATTGGCGCAGTAAATTCGATAATCAAACCCACCGAAACCGGCATACGCAAGATCGCTACGAAGTAGAAAGCCTGCACGCAGGCATAACCGATAATTCCGTATACCAACATCTCTGGCAGTGCGCGAAGTTCGAATTTAAATGCACTTCTTTTAAATAGCAGCGCATAGAAGAGAAAGAATGCGAAAGCTCCGGTAGATCTAATTTCAGCAAGGCGCCAAGCAGAGAGGCCAGATTCTAAAACTAATTTTGAGACGATGCCATTGACTGCAAAAGCAACCGCAGCAATAAAGAGTGCAATTACGCCTTTGCGGTGGTTACTCACCGAAAGAGTTTAGCGTTATTTAGAAGGCTTTCTCTGGAAGCTCCATGATGGATCCATCAGTTGCTTCAGCAATCTTTCGCTCTGCAGTCAGATGCGGCAAGACCACATTGATGAAATGTTTCGCTGCTGCAATCTTTCCAAGATAGAAATCATCACTAGCTTTACTTGCTGCGATCTCTGCCTGCCGCAGCAATAACCAACCAATTACAACATCGCCAGCTGCAAAGAGTGCGCGAGTTGTATTTAGACCGACTTTGTAGATTTCTTCTGGTTTTGTTTGAGAAGCCATTGCGTGTCCTACCAACACCGTGATGATTCCTTGAAAATCACCAAGTGCTTTTAGCAACTTAGCTTTTTCATCAGCGAGCGCCCCACCTGATTCGCAGAATGTTTTGATCTCATTGCCAAGTGACATCAAAGTTGCACCATTGTCGCGAACAATTTTGCGGAAGAAGAAATCTAAACCTTGAATCGCAGTTGTACCTTCATACAAAGTATCAATCTTTGCATCGCGAACATATTGTTCAAGTGGCCAATCTTGTGTGAAACCAGAACCACCAAAGGTTTGCAAACTTTCCGTGCCTAGTTGTACCCAAGATTTTTCACTGCCATAACCTTTAACAATTGGGAGCAATAGATCATTTAGCTTCTCTAAATGCTTTAACTTCTCTTCATCTTTTTCTAACATAATGGAATCTTGAATCGAAGCTGTATATAGAACTAGCGCTCGCATACCTTCGGCATAAGCTTTCTGTGTAAGTAGCGAACGACGCACATCTGGATGATTGATAATGGTTACACGCGGTGATGCTTTATCTAGCATCTTGGTTAAATCTGGGCCTTGTACGCGAGATTTAGCATATGAAAGCGCATTTAAATAGCCAGTAGATAGCGTTGAAATTGCTTTAGTACCGACCATCATGCGCGCATATTCAATAATCTTAAACATCTGACGAATTCCGTCATGAACTTCACCGAGCAAGTAACCAACGCATGGTTCCTTCT
>JBEAMP010000056.1:0-9507 GCA_041165905.1 Actinomycetota bacterium | reverse complement strand
AGCCTTTGACCATTCCGGCGAGGGTGTAAAAACCGTAATCGACGAAGTTCAAATTCGTTAATTACTCTGCGCCGCAACAACAAGGCGAGGTAATAAAAATGGCAGAAGTAACAATCAATGGCGTGGTTCGTACCGAATTCGGTAAGGGTGCTTCACGTCGTTCAAGACGTGATGGTCTAGTACCAGCGGTCATCTACGGACACGGAGAGAAGCCAAAGCACGTTGCACTTCCAGTGCGTGAACTTACAAACGCGCTAAAGACATCAAACGTTCTACTGGACATTGTTGTCGATGGTAAAACCGAACTTACACTTCCAAAAGCAGTAGTTCGTGATCCACTAAAGCAGACTTTGGAACACGTTGATCTATTAGTTGTTCGTCGTGGCGAGAAGGTAACTGTTGCAGTTCCAGTTCACACATACGGCAAGCATGATCCAGATGGAATTCTTGAGCACGTACATAACACTGTTGAAATTGAAGTAGAAACTACAAATATTCCAGCAGAGTTAAAGGTTGATATCGAAGGTCTAAAGGCAGGCGAATCAAAGACTGCTGCAGATGTTGAACTTCCAGCCGGAGCAAAACTAGTGAGCGATCCAAAGATGACAGTGGTTCACCTTGGCGAGCGCTCAACACATGTTGATGAGCCAGTTGCAGCAGCAGCTCCAGCAGAAGGCGCAGCAGCTCCAGCAGCTGAAGCAACTCCTTCAGCATAAGCTGCGTATACAGGTATTAAGTTAACTCCATGGTTTGGCTAGTCGTTGGATTAGGAAACCCTGGGGCTGAATACAAGAACACGCGTCATAACATCGGCCACATGGTTGTCGATGAGATGGCGCGTGTTAATTCTTTAACATGGAGCTCTCATAAAGCTCGCGCCGATGTAGCTGCATACAAAATCGGCGTGGGCATCGATGCACCAGGAGTAGTACTCGCCAAATCTCATGGCTACATGAATGAATCTGGTGGGCCAATAAAAGCTCTCTGTAATTTCTACAAAATTGGAATCGAAAATCTGATTGTCATTCATGATGAATTAGATATTCCATTTGACGCAATTCGCATTAAACAAGGTGGCGGCGATAATGGCCATAACGGTTTAAAGAGCACCACTGGAGTAATAGGCGCTAACTATTTCCGCATTCGAATGGGTATTGGGCGACCAATAGGTCAACAAGATCCAGCCGATTTTGTTTTAAAAAATTTTTCAAGTGTAGAAAAGCCTGAGATTCCGTCATTTGTCTCGCGCGGTGCGGATGCAATTGAATATTTAATTAAAAATGGGCTGCAAGCAGCTCAAGGCCAATACAATCAATAAAAAACTTAAATCAACCAGTATTTCTCAAGCCAAGCGCCACGCCATTAATTGTCAAAAGCAGCGCTCTGCGTAGAAGTGGATCTGCATTTTCACCAGATTGGCGTACACGTTCTAACAAATTAACTTGCATGATGTGAAGAGGCGCTAGGTATTGGTCACGAATTTGAAGTGTCCTAGCTAAAAGAGGCTGATCACCTAGCAAATTATCATTGCTGCGGAGCCAATTGATTTCTTTACTGGTCAATTCAAATTCAGATTTAATGTCATCAAAGAAATGATGCAAATTAGAAGGCACTAAAGCCTGTACATAATTAGCAGCCATCTTTAAATCAGTTTTAGCCATAGTCATTTCCACATTAGAGATAAATGTTTTAAAGAAATGCCATTCATTTAACATCTGCTTTAACACTTCTGATTTGCCTGCTTCGCGGGCAGCTTTTAATCCTGATCCGACGCCGTACCAACCAGGCACAATCTGGCGACTTTGTGTCCAACCAAATACCCATGGAATTGCGCGTAAATTTTCAATCCCATCATTGGCACCTTGACGTCTTGATGGTCTTGAGCCTAAGAACATATCTCCTAATTGCTCTGTAGGAGTTGATGCATAAAAATATGCCGGCAAATCTTGATGGCTAACTAAATTGCGATAGCGCTGGAATGAATTTTCAGACAATAACTCCATGCATTCATTCCATTGTTTTAAATTTTCACTTGCCTGTCTTGGGCCACGATTTAATACAGTTGCTTCAAGCGCAGCTGCCAAAGTTAGTTCAACATTCTCACGTGCAAGGGCAGGAATTGAATATTTATCTGAGATAACTTCACCTTGTTCGGTCATCTTTATTTGTCCATCTAAAGATCCCCAAGGTAGCGCAATCAAAGCGTCATAAGTCGGTCCACCACCACGGCCCACAGAACCACCACGGCCATGGAAAAGTCTCAACTTAACTCCATATTTCATAGCTACATCGCGAAGGCGTCGTTGCGCTTGGTGAATTTCCCATTGGCTTGTAGCAATGCCAGCATCTTTATTTGAATCAGAGTATCCAAGCATGACCTCTTGTTCGTCACCTCTTAAAGTGACCAACTTGCGATAAACCGGATTAGATAAAAGTTTTTCTAAAATAGTATCGGCAGAACGAAGCTCAGCAACAGTTTCTAGCAATGGCGCAAAGCCTATTTTTGCCACTCCCGAATTGATATCAATTAACCCAGCTTCTTTTGCAAGAACCACTGCAGCTAATACATCAGCAGGTTGTTTGGTCATTGAAATGATATAAGTTTCGATAACTTCAGGACCAAATTGTGCAATTAATTCATTGATTGCTCGAAAAGTATCTAATGTTTTTGCACTTTGCGAATCTAAATCTTTAGGATTACGTAATTCACTCTTTTCGAGTTCAGCAATTAAAGTATCAAAAAGGCTATCCGGACTCTGCTCGGCATAATTTGGCGCAATTCCAAAGTTAGCTAGCGCAGCATGATGGATTTGCGAGTGCTCACGCACATCCATGGTTGCATGAATTAATCCAAAAGCAGAAACTGTACGAATAATTCTCTCGAGCTGTCCGGTCGCAATTAACTCTCCGTGGTTTGCAAGCAGTGAGTCACGCATAATATTTAGATCATCTAAGAGCTCTTCGGTATTTTGATAATCTCGTCCAGGTACGTGTGGCGTTCCAGCAGCATGTCTTTTACGTGTTAGCTCAAGGCGGTGAACTATCGCGGTAGTTTTTAATCGATATGGTTCACGAGCATTTAATCTGCGATATCGAGCTTCAAACTCTGGGATGTTTGCCAAATCTCGTTCGACTGATGCTTGTAACTCTTCTGAAACTTTGATGATCCGAGTCGATACAGAGAGTGATTGACGGAGTTTTGACATAGCTTCTGAAATAACACGTATTGCATGACCAACTTGAACCACAATGGTTTCGCGAGTTACATCTGGAGTGACATTTGGATTTCCGTCGCGATCTCCGCCAATCCAAGTACCAAAGGTGAGTGGTTTAGCAGTTGGCGAAATTGTTACGCCAAGTCTTGCGACCTCTATTGCAAATTCGTCTAATACTTCCGGTACGGTTAAACGAAATAGATCATCAAGATAATAAAGAGCATTAACTGCTTCATCGATTACCAATGGTCGTTCTACTCTCAATTCATCTGTCTGCCAGAGTAAGTCGATAGCTTCAGAGAGACGAGCATCTCGAACTCGGCTTGCAGGCATTTCCAGAAGATCTGAAATTTGAGCCAACTTGCTAAGTACAGATCTACGTGAAGCTTCAGTTGGATGCGCAGTGAATACGGGACGTACTGAGAAATCTGATAGCCATTTATTTAAATCGTCTAATTTAATTTCTAGACCTGATTTTCGGGCGGCTTCGATTTTGTCTACAGCTTGCGCAATCCAAGATCCACTTTCAGTTCGTTCATTTTCTAAAACTCTTGAGCGGTGAAGTTGTTCAGCCACATTTGCTAAATGAAAGTAAGTGCTAAATGCGCGTACTAATTGGACCGCTTTTTCGACATCGACATCTTTAAGTTCGGCTTCACCTTGCCCTGTACGCACTGCAGCTCGAACTTTTTCAACTAAATCAAGTAACTCTCGCCCTTCCTGGCGAACTAAGGATTGACCAAGTAGTTCACCAAGTGAACGGACATCGCTGCGAAGAGATGCATCATCTTGCATCTGTAATTGCCTTAATTGGCTCTCCGCGCTCATTGGCAAATCATCTCAGGTACTCAATAGGATATGAAACGCAATTTAGCCCCTCCCTTTTTGGGAATGGGGCTAATGGGCATTTATCCCATTATTTGAAATGGTAAATCGCACTTAGTGTGAATGATGAAGAAAGGAGAGAGCAACTATGCGTGGCTTGCTCCCACTTTCTAACCAAGAATTCGAAGATGCGTTAAATGGCCATCATGATTTGATTGCGCCACCATCTAGCTATGCATATTTAATTTCACTACGTGCTCTTAGAAAGCCGCTATTGGTAATCACGGCTTCATCTAAAGCTGCAGAAGATTTAGCAAAAGAAATTCGTGAATTTCACTCTGACACTCTTGAATTTCCAGCGTGGGAAACCTTGCCACATGAACGCCTTAGTCCTAGTAGCGATACGGTGGCAAAGCGAATATCTACACTGCAATCGTTACAAGATAAGAGTCGCAATTGGGTGGTAATTGCCCCAATAAGAGCAGTCATACATAGATTTAATTCCCAAATTATCAACACCAAGCCGATATTGATTGATCGCGGAGCAGAATTTGATTTAACTGAATTACAAAGAGAATTAGTTTCTTTCTCTTATTCCCGAACGGATCTTGTAGAACGTCGCGGTGAATTTGCAGTTCGCGGTGGCATTTTAGACATTTTCCCACCTGATCAAAATCATCCAATTCGAATAGATTTTTTTGGCGATGAAATCGAAGATTTAAGTTATTTTGCGGTCGCAGATCAAAGAACATTTGAAAGTATAAGTTCCAGCGTAAAAGTTTTGCCTTGCAGAGAACTTTTGATTACAGATGAAATCAGAACAAAAGCAAGGAATTTAGCTACAAAGTATGAGAATGAATTACTGAACAAGATAAGCAATGGAATGTTGCCTGAGGGAATGGAATCACTTATTCCAATGCTGGTAGATAAGCTGGAATTAATCACAGCTTCTATGCCAAAGAATTTTGAAAGTATTTTTATTGAGAGCGAAAGAGTTGTAAGCAGGCTTTCGGATTTACTTGCGACCAATCAAGAGTTCAAAGAAGCTGCTTGGTCAAATGCAGCTATTGGAGGAAATGCTCCAGTTCCAATCGAAGTTGAGAATACATACATCGAGTGGGATGAATTGATTGCCCAATTACCAAACTATAAAGACTTTAGACAATTTGGTTCGGATGATGATCTATTTTTGGATTTAAATTCAATTGAGCCACTTAGGGGAAATAGTGAGCGATTAATTTCAATAATTGAAAGTGCCATAAATGAGAATAAGAAAGTTATCTTTTCTGCTTCTAGTAAAGGCATGATTGATAGATATGCAAGTATTTTTCGCGATGTAGATTTATCCGTACAGATTCAGTATCCATTTACAGCGGCACCTACCAGTGGTCATATAACTCTCACCGCTTCAACTTTCCGCAATGGCTTTTCTGCTCCAAATTTTCTCTTTGTAACAGAACGAGATTTAACAGGATCACAAAGTTTAGGCGGTGAAAAGCTCCCTTCGAAACGAAAGAAGAGTATTGATCCATTACAACTTCGGACCGGTGATTACGTTGTTCACGAGCAGCATGGAATTGGTCGTTACATTGAAATGGTTCAACGTTCTGTTGGCGGGGTTGTAAGAGAATATTTAGTTATTGAATATGCACCGGCCAAACGAGGTCAACCCGGTGATCGCATATTTGTGCCAACCGATGCACTTGATCAAATTAGTAAATACATCGGCGGAGAAACACCAACTATTCATCGAATCGGAAGTGGTGAATGGAGTAAAGCTAAGAGTCGCGCCAGAAAAGCAGTTAAAGAGATTGCAGGGGAATTAATTCGTCTTTATGCCGCTCGTACTAGCGCACCTGGATTTGCATTTTCACCAGACACGCCTTGGCAAAGAGAACTGGAAGATAATTTTGCATACGTAGAGACAGCTGATCAACTTTCAACAATTGAAGATGTAAAGCGTGATATGGAAAGACCTTATCCAATGGACAGATTAATCTGCGGAGATGTGGGTTATGGAAAAACTGAAATAGCAGTTCGGGCTGCATTTAAAGCAGTTCAAGATGGAAAACAAGTTGCTATTTTGGTTCCAACCACTTTATTAGTTCAACAACATTTAAAAACCTTTACCGAGCGTTATTCAGGCTTTCCAATCAAAGTAGCTGGTCTATCTAGATTCAACAGCGCAAAAGAATCAAATGAAATTCTCTCAGAATTAAGTAAAGGTTCAATTGATGTAATAGTTGGTACACATCGTTTGCTTTCGAAAGATGTTCAATTTAGAGACCTTGGATTAGTGGTTGTTGATGAGGAGCAGAGATTTGGTGTTGAGCAGAAAGAGCAATTAAAAAAGCTTCGTACCAGCGTAGACGTTTTGGCAATGTCGGCAACACCTATACCTCGCACGTTAGAAATGGCAATTACGGGAATCAGGGAAATGTCTACGATCACCACGCCACCTGAAGAGCGCCATCCGATTCTCACTTATGTTGGCCCTCAGGATGAGAAACAAATAAGCGCGGCAATTCATCGTGAGTTACTTCGTGATGGCCAAGTTTTCTATATTCACAATCGAGTTGAATCAATTGATCGTGTGGCTGTGAAATTAGCGGAACTAGTACCTGAAGCAAGAATTCGGGTTGCGCATGGTCAAATGAGCGAATCAATGTTGGAAGATGTAATTCTTGGGTTTTGGAATCGTGATTTTGATGTTTTGGTATGTACCACAATTGTAGAAAGTGGTTTAGATATTCCGAATGCAAATACATTAATAGTAGAAGGTGCAGATAAGTTTGGTTTATCTCAACTACATCAGATTAGAGGACGTGTAGGTAGAGGAAGAGATCGCGCTTATGCATATTTTCTTTTTCCAAGTGATAAACCTTTAACGGAAGTAGCAATTGATCGTCTTAATACAATCGCGACAAATACTGATTTAGGTGCCGGCATTCAAGTTGCATTAAAGGACTTAGAAATTCGCGGAGCGGGCAATCTTCTTGGTGGAGAACAATCAGGTCATATTGCTGATGTTGGTTTTGATTTATATATGCGTATGGTGGGAGAAGCGGTTAATGATTACAAAACTGGCTTAATTGAGACGGATGAAATTTCACATGAATGCAAATTGGAAATTCCAGTCGATGCTCATTTACCTGAAACTTATGTCGATTCTGAAAGACTAAGGCTTGATATTTATCGCAGATTAGCTGACGTAAAAAATCCACTCGAAATTAAACCGATTGAGGAAGAGTTAATTGATCGCTTTGGTCCAATGCCTGAAGTAGTAATTGCGTTAATTCAAGTTGCAATACTTCGAGCATCTGCAAGAAAGTTGGGAATCAAGGAGATGATTCAACAAGGAAAAAATCTGAAAATTTCACCCATTAAATTGCCAGAATCTAAACTATTGAAAATGCAGCGGCTCTACCCTGGAAGTATGTATAAAAGCGGCACAAATGTGGCTTTAGTCGCTTTGCCTGCCCAAGAATGGTCGCCATTGGGAGATAAACCTAAATTACGAGATACTTCCGTCATTGCTTGGGCCACCTCGGTGCTCCAAGAGCTAACTGGTAAATAACGAGACTTATTTGAGGAAAATGTAATGAAGAAGTTAATCAGTGCCTTTTTAGTGGTGAGCGGTCTAGCGTTTCTTACAGCTTGTGATGCGGGAACTGCAGCACAAATTGGCGAAACTAAGATTTCAGTGAACACTGTTCAATCACGAATCGCAGAGATTAACGATGCTCGCCGTGAGTTTGATACCTCTCAAATTCAATTAGTTGTTGGCGAAGAATTAAACCGCACACAAGTTAGATTCTTAGTAATCGCCGAAATTTTCAAAAAATTAGCAAATAAGAATGGTATTGAGATTACACAAGCCATGAAAGATTCAAGAAAAGCTGAAATTTTCAATTCAATCGGTGGCGCAGATCAATTAGATCAAGCACTTGTTTCAGCGCAGATGGCACCTTCAGATTTTGATTTGTATATTGAGGCACTTCTGATTTCAGATAAATTAGTCGAGCGAGCAGTGGCAGCAGGTATTGCTGAAGCAGATGCCCAGACAGCTATCCAACAATTAGTTCTTGAATTTACAAAAACTGAGGTAGTTAGAATCAATCCTCAGTACGGAACTTGGGATCCAACAATTGCAGACTTGGCTGCTTTTGATGCTGCGGGAACTGCAGTTAAGTCGATTACCGCATAACTGATTTAATTATGACTTCCCAACTACTTCGATTACTCGAAGTGATGGATCGCCTAAGATCACCTGGCGGTTGTCCTTGGGATGCTGAGCAGACTCATCAATCTTTAATTAAGTATTTACTAGAAGAGTCATATGAATTTGCGGACTCTGTAGATGATGATGACAGAGCAGCGATGCGTGAGGAATTGGGCGATATTTTGCTTCAAGTGTATTTTCACTCCCGTATTGCGCAGGAGCATCCAACTGATCCATTCTCAATAGAAGAGGTGGCAGAGGGAATCGCCGATAAATTAATTAGGCGCCATCCGCATGTATTTGGCGATGAAGCGGTAAAGAGCAGTGCAGATGTGCTCGCTAACTGGGAGAAGCTCAAGGCGGCGGAGAAAAATCGCAATTCTGCGACCGACGGAGTCGCGCTATCGCAGCCAGCGCTTCCGTTAATCACTAAACTTATCTACCGTGCCGAGAAAAACGGCATTGATTTAGATTTACCAACAACAGAGATGAACAACGATGTTCCTGCTGACATTGCCATTGGTGATGCGTTGGTGGCAGCTGTAGTAGCTGCAATCAAACATGGAATAGAACCAGAAGATTTACTGAGATCACGTGCACGCGAGATTTCAGCCGAAATCAGACGGATCGAGTCCTTGTAGAATTCAAACAGGAAACTAAAGTCAAAGGTTCAGGAGTTAAAGTGGCAATAATCGAAGCCATCGGCGCCCGCGAGATTCTAGATTCACGCGGCAATCCCACAGTAGAAGTTGAAGTTTTATTAGAAGATGGCACTGCCGCTCGTGCAGCCGTTCCATCAGGAGCATCTACCGGTGCATTTGAAGCGGTTGAACTTCGTGATGGTGGAAAGCGTTACCTTGGAAAAGGCGTCGAAAAAGCAATTAAGAATGTTGTTGATGTAATTGCACCAGAAGTTGTTGGACTCGATGCTCAGGATCAACGTCTGGTTGACCAAACCATGATTGATCTTGATGGAACTAAGAACAAGGCAAAATTAGGTGCCAATGCGATTCTAGGCGTTTCACTTGCGGTTGCTAAAGCTAGCGCGGAGCATGCTGACCTTTCACTATTCAAGTATGTTGGTGGCAATAACGCGCACGTTCTACCGGTTCCGATGATGAACATCCTTAATGGTGGTGCGCATGCTGATACTAATGTTGATATTCAAGAATTTATGGTCGCTCCAATTGGTGCAGACACATTCAAGGAATCACTTCGTTGGGGAGCAGAGATTTATCATTCACT
>JBEAMP010000055.1:0-3771 GCA_041165905.1 Actinomycetota bacterium | reverse complement strand
CATCAGCTCGAAATGTATCTGCATTCATCGCCAAAACTTTTTTAAAGCCAACACCTAAAGATAAAACTTGAAATCCACCGCTATCGGTAACGGTTGGTCCATTCCAATTCATGAATTTAGCCACGCCGCCAGCTTCATCCAAAATATCTGGACCAGGTTGTAAGTAGAGGTGATAAGCATTGGCAAGAATCGCCTGTGATCCAAGATCGCGCATAGCTTCTGGTAAAACAGATTTCACAGTGGCCTTGGTGCCTACTGGGATAAAGGTAGGAGTTTGAATTTCGCCATGTGGCGTAGAGATGGTGCCGACACGGGCCATGCCATCTTCTTTTTTAATTTCAAACTTAAAACTCACATCCCCAAATCTATCGGTAGGCTACTTATATGAGCCAATCTTCATTATTAACCCTTAAAGATGGACGAAAATTAGAGTATCTTGAAAATGGCGTAGCCAGCGATAAAGCGATTCTCTTTTTACACGGAACTCCAAGCGATGGAACACTTTGGGCAAATTGGTTAGCCGAAATTACTGATGTAAAAGCAATTTCAACTTCTCGAGCTGGTTACGGATTATCTGATCGTCATAAAGGTCGCACCGTCGCCGATGATTTAGCTGATCAAGTAGAAGTACTTAATCATTTAGGAATTAAGAGCTTTGTATCAATTGGCTGGTCAGGTGGTGGACCACATTCACTAAATATGACTCGAGATCAAAGATGTAAAGCTGCATTCACATTAGCTGGAGTGGGCGAATGGGGCAGAACAGATTTAAATTTCTTAGACGGAATGGGCCAAGAAAATCATGATGAATTTGGCGCTGCGCTAAAAGGTGAAATTGAAATCAGTAATTGGATGCAAGCAAATGGTGTCGCAATGCGTGATGTCACCGGTCCAGATTTAATTGCAGCATTTGGTGGATTAATTGGAGATGCTGATAAAAAAGCTTTAACGCCAGAGGTTGCCGAAGTTGAGGCTACGATGTTTCGAAGAGCGCTTTCGGTCTCTTTTGATGGTTGGATTGATGATGATTTAGCATTTGTTCAAAGTTTTGGTTTTGATTTATCGAAAATTGATAAGCCAGTTGTAATTTGGCAAGGTGATGACGATTTTATGGTTCCACATGCACATAGCCTTTGGTTAGCAAAACAAATTCCTGGTGCAGATTTACGATTTGTACCAGGCCATGGCCACATCTCACTTGGCGAAGAATTCCGTCCGAACATAATTAAGGATGCGCTAGCATTTCTCAATGTCTAATGCGGAGAAGTTATCAAATCTGCTTGGCCTTGACCACTTTCTAGACCATCTAAATAGCCATGCTCGACGTTTGGTCTTAGGAAACATGATTAATGCAATTGGCATGGGCTTAACCATGACCTTATTCATGGTTTATTTACATACCGTTAGAGGTTTTTCCGCAGGATTTGCCGGCACTGTGCTCTCATTTATGGCTTTGATCGGATTGGCAATCAATCCTTTGGTAGGCACTTTGATAGATAAATTTGGCGGAAGAATTATTTTGATTTCTGGGCTAACGATAAAAGCTATTGCAACTGCCAGTTTTGCTTTTGTCTCAACCAAAGAGCAGGTTCTAATAGTTGCTACTTTCATGGCTCTTGGTGATGCTGCTAATTGGCCAGCTCAATCAGTCTGTTTAACCAGGTTGGTAGATGAACAAGCTCGCCAAAAAGTATTTGCTTTTAGCTTTATGGCGCTAAATCTTGGCATTGGAATTGGCGGAATTATCTCTTCCATTGTAATTACCGCAGGTAATTTAAGCTCTTATCAAAAACTTTATATATTAGATTCGCTGACATTTGTAATTTATCTTTTCTTTGCAATATCTCTTCCAAATTGGGTAGGTCAACGTTTAGATAAAGAAGATAAACAACAAGGCTCATATAAAGAAGTGTTTAAAATAAAAGATTTAATGCGCCTCTTTAGAGCATCAATTTTGATGATTCTCTTTGGTTATGCCTCAGTATCTGCTGGCTTACCACTTTTCATAACCTCAGTTTTAGATGCATCGCCTAAATGGCTAGGTTTGATTTGGGCCGCAAATTGTTTATCGATCGTTCTTTTACAAGCCCCAGTTCTTAAGTGGGTAGAGCGAAATACACCAAAGCGAAGTTTGATTTATGTGGGTTTAATCTGGGCAGCCAGTTGGGTATTAGTTGGATTTTCATTTATCTCGCCGTGGGTTTTGATTTTGCCAATTCAAATTACAAGCTCTGTAGTTTTTGCAATTGGCGAAACCATCTGGTCACCGACAATTCCAACAGTTGTAAATAATTTAATTCCAGATCACATCCGTGGTCGAAGCAATGCCTTAATGGCGCTGCAATGGGGGATAGCAGGGGTGATAGCAGCCCCATTGGCTGGCTTTATGTTTGATGCCGGGCTAGCCAAATTATGGGTTGCCATGATGTGTATTGGCTGTTTAGCGCCTCTACCTTTAATGGCTCGAATTCACTTCCCATCTGTTACCCAAAAGTGACCTAAAGCGGTCCAAATTAGGACTTTTCGGGTTTTCAAACGGAGAAGTTTTGGTTAAGTTATGAGGTCTATTGCAAGGTTTTTTGCAGGACCTTGCGAAGCCGAAGTAACCCAACGTTGGGTCTACAAGCTAAGGAGTGCGCGTAATTGTCTACGACCGAAGTTAAGGTTGAGCAAGAAGAGATCGTTCAACGCACGCCTCGCCAAATAGCATGGGCGCGATTTAAGCGCAATCGCGCAGGTGTAATTTCTGGTTACGTTGCTTTGTTCTTCTTAGCTGCAGCATTTTTAGCTCCGGTTATTACCCAATTGCTAGGCCTTGAAAATGGTAAGACCTATCCCGAAACTTTAAATTCAATTGGATTACCAAACGGAAAGTATGGAGGCATCAGCCTTGCCCATCCACTTGGTGTCGAACCAGGTGCAGGTAGAGATTTATTAACCATGCTTCTTTATGGTTCAAGAATTTCATTCTCAGTAGCCATCATTACCTCTATTTCAAGTATCGGTCTTGGCATGTTAATTGGAATTACTGTCGGATATTTCCGAGGAAAAGTAGATGCAGTAATTGGTCGAATCTCAGACTTCCTATTGTCATTTCCTTCAACATTTATGATCATCGCGCTTTCGCTACCGATGGTTCAAAGAATCGAAGCGCTTGGAATTGCAAAAGATAATGGCGCTCGCATCATTGTTCTGATTCTCTTCTTTGTATTTTTCGGTTGGATGGGCTTTGCTCGTTTGATTCGTTCTCAAGCTATGTCGCTGCGCGAACGCGATTTCGTTATGGCGGCTCAAGCTGCAGGCGCATCTTCATCACGAATTATTACCAAAGAGATGCTGCCAAATCTCTGGCCAACTGCAATCGTATTTTTATCTTTATCTCTTCCAGGATTTCTATCTGCGGAAGCGGTCTTCTCATTTTTAGGTGTTGGTGTTCAGGCGCCAGCTTCGACTTGGGGTCTGGTGCTATCTGATGCCGTCAGTTATTGGCGCAATGACCCTACCTATCTAGTGATTCCATCTGTCATGTTAGTTATCGTCGTTTTGGCGCTTAACTTACTTGGCGATGCAATCCGTGATGCGCTAGATCCAAAGGCATCGCATTAATTAAATAGATTTCTTCAATTAACGACCTCGAAATTCTCGCGAGATTGCGAGGAGTGAAGTTGAAGGGAACCAAAGCTCAAGGCCGAGTTTTGGTATTTAACTACAAGGAGGACAAATGTCCGGTTTTAAAACAGCTAAGGCTGTTTTGGGCCGCCGTCTAGTAGC
>JBEAMP010000054.1:0-5123 GCA_041165905.1 Actinomycetota bacterium | reverse complement strand
ACTACGGCCAATCGCATTAAATCGAGCGCCAATACTCTGCATCACGCTTCCTAGCCTACGGGTAGAATTCGCAGGTGAGTAAATACGCCTATCTCGGTCCAGTTGGTACCTTCACTGAAGCTGCCCTGCGCACCATCACCGGCGGCTCTGATCAATTAACCCCATGTTCTAACGTAACTGCAGCGCTAGATATGGTCCGAAATGGCGTCGCTGATTATGCGCTAGTACCAATTGAAAATTCAGTTGAAGGCGTTGTCGCGCGCACTTTAGATGAATTAGCGACCGGCGAGCCTTTGATAATTGTCGGAGAAGTTTTATTGCCAGTTACTTTTGCATTAATGGTTAAAGATGAATCGGTGGAGATAAAGAAGATTGCTACACATCCACATGCGGAAGCGCAGTGTAGAAATTACATTGCAAAGCACTACCCAAATGCAGAGATTATTACTACCAATTCAACTGCAGCTGCAGCAGAAGCACTTGCAAATGGTCAATTTGATGCCGCAGTGGCCTCTGAAATTGCGGCAAAAACTTATGGTTTAACAGTTATAAATGAAAACATCGGTGATTCAGATTCTGCAGTGACTCGATTTGTTTTAGTATCAAAACCAGGTGCGCTTCCTGCGCCTACAGGCTTTGATCGCACTTCTCTTGCAGCATTTATCGGAATTGATCATGCCGGAGCACTTTTAGAAGTATTAACAGAATTTGCTGTACGTGGTGTAAATCTAACTTTCATCCAATCGCGCCCAACAGGACGCGAACTTGGCCACTACCACTTCATAATTGATGCTGAAGGGCATATTAATGATGCAAGAGTTGGCGATGCGCTAACTGGTTTACGTCGTATCTGTGAAGATATTCGTTTCCTTGGTTCTTATCCACGTGCAGATAAAGTGGCTCCAACCACCACTAAAGCTACAAGCGATGATTCATTTAAGAGTTCTAATAATTGGCTAGAAGATGTCAGAAAGGGGCGCGCAATATGATCGATATCAAGTTAATCCGCGAAAACCCGGAGCTTGTTAAATCATCGCAGCGCGGCCGCGGCGAAGACGAATCTATTGTGGATCGTTTAATTGAAATTGATAGCAAGCGCCGTGATGCAATTTCGGCTTTCGAAACTGTGCGAGCAGAGCAGAATTTACTATCTAAATCAGTAGGTGCGGCAAAGGGCGATGAGAAAAGCGCGCTACTTGAAAAAGCTAAAGTCTTATCTGCGCAAGTAAAGGAAGCCGATACCAAGCGCGCAGAGTTAGAAGCGCAAACAAACGAAATCGCAAAGTTACTTTCAAATGTTCTAGATCCAGAGGCTCCAATTGGTGGAGAAGCAGATTTTAAAGTTATCGAACATGTTGGCGAACCGCGCAAATTTGATTTCGAACCAAAAGATCATGTTGAGCTGGGTAAATTACTTGGAGCAATTGATACCGAACGTGGCGCAAAAGTTGCTGGCGCTCGAAGCTATTACTTAACTGGCCCTGGTGCTTTGTTAGAGCTTGCACTTGTTAATTACGCAATTCAACAAGCAACGAAAGCTGGATTCATTCCAGTTATTCCACCAGTCCTAGTTAACCCTCCTGCAATGGAGGGAACTGGATTTCTTGGACAAGCAGCTGAGAATGTTTATCACATCGAAAAAGATGATGTTTATTTAGTTGGCACTTCAGAAGTACCGCTTGCTGCGTATCATATGGATGAAACTCTTGATGCGGCTAAATTACCAATTCGCTACACCGGATACTCACCATGTTTTAGACGCGAAGCAGGTACTTACGGAAAAGATACTCGTGGAATTATTCGTGTTCATCAATTTGAAAAAGTTGAGATGTTTGTATTTACCAAGCCAGAAGATGCAAAAGAGGAACATATCCGCTTATTGCAATGGGAGAAAGAATTCTTAAATGCGATGGGAATTCCTTATCGCGTATTAGATATTGCATCAGGAGATTTGGGATCATCTGCAAATCGTAAATTTGATATCGAAGCATGGATTCCAACCCAAAATGCATATCGCGAAGTTACCTCGACCTCTAATTGCACTGAATTTCAAGCGCGCCGCTTAAATATTCGTATGAAAGATGAGAACGGCACTCGTCCTTTAGCTACGCTAAATGGCACTTTAGTTGCAGTTCCACGCATGATTGTTGCGATTTTAGAGAACAACCAAAATGCAGATGGCTCAGTTAACGTGCCAGCAGTTCTTCAACCATATATGGGTACCGCGAAACTTGAAGTGATTAAGTGAGCTATCGACCGAAATTAATCGCAACAGACTTGGACGGAACTATCTGTCCCCATGCTGCACCAATCTCAAAGCGCACAATTGCCACACTAACTAGCGCACATGAGATGGGTGTGAAAGTTTTCTTTGTAACTGGTCGCCCACCAAGATGGATGGGACAAATTAAAGAGGCATTTAATTTTGGCCAAGCAATTTGTAGTAATGGTGGATTGCTATGGGATTTGCAGAATGAAAAAGTGATTGAAGAGTGGCGAATTACCCCAGCAGATTTGAATGAAACTATCACTAGATTACGTAAATCAATTCCAGATGTGCATTTTGCATTTGAGAATCATGGTGACTTTACTCGAGAAAAAAAGTATGAAGCACGTTGGGATATTGGCGTAGACAATACTGGCGTTGATGACATCCTTGATTACATTGGAAATGGCGCAATCAAATTATTAGTGCGCGGTTCCGACAAATTATTTAATTCAGATGAAATGTTAAAAGTTGCCACGCAAGAAGTTGGTGACATTGTCACAGTTACACACTCAAACCCATGGGAATCATTATTAGAAATTAGTGCACATGGAGTTTCAAAAGGTGACACCTTGGCGGTTATATGCGAAAGGCTAAAAATCGATCGCGAAGATGTGGTCGCATTTGGCGATAATCCAAATGATTTTTCAATGTTGGAATTCGCAGGACGCTCTTACATCATGAGCGATGGTCATCCAGATGGAATTAAATATGCAACCGCTACTGCACCTCCTTGTGAAGAAGATGGCGTTGCACAAATTGTCGAAGAGTTATTAAAACTTCCCCGTCGTTAAGATTTTCTTATCAATATCGCCCATGCGATAAGCAATATGTTCAAAAGTTGGCGCCTGCCAGATCACTAAATCTGCCGTTGCCCCAGGCTGTAAATGGCCAATATCGCTACGTTGTAAGGCAGCTGCGCCACCGGCGGTTGCTGCATATAAAGCTTGAGCGGGGGTAAAACCCATCTCTCTAATTGCTAATGACATCACAATCGGCATCGAAGTTAGATACGAAGAACCAGGATTGCAATCAGTTGCTAATGCAACTTTAGCTCCCAATTCAAAATACAAATTTACTTTTGGATATGAAGATTTTGTGAAGAATTCTGCTCCTGGTAGGAAAGTTGTAACTACATTACTTTCCGCCAGAGCAGCGATTGTGTCATTTGAAACATGAGTTGCGTGATCAATTGAAGCCAAATTCATTTCAATTGCTAATTCTGCACCACCAGTATCACCTAATTGATTTCCGTGGATTCTTCCCTTTAAACCTTTTGCAATTCCTGATTGAAGAATTTCTCTCGCTTCATCAACTGAGAAAGCGCCGTTATCACAGAAGACATCAATCCATTTTGCATATGGCGTAACTACATCCAACATTTCATTTTTAACAAGCTGAATATATCCTTCGCGATTATTTTCAAATTCAGCGGAAATTACGTGTGCACCAAGAAAAGTTGTTTCATCGGTGAAAGTTTTTGCGACTTTCAGAATTTTCAACTCAGTATCTACATCTAAACCATAACCAGATTTAATTTCGATCGTAGTCGTTCCGTGGCTCTGGCATTTTCTGAGCAAATCTTTGGTGTGTGCAATCAAATCATCTTCAGTTGCAGCTCTTGTTGCCGCTACTGTGGTTTTTATTCCACCAGTTGCATACTTTTGACCTGACATTCTGGCGACATAATCTTTACTTCTATCACCTGAAAAAACGGCATGCGTGTGTGAATCAATAAATCCAGGGGTAACTACTCCACCATTTGCATCGATTTTGCTATCAGCTGCCGGAGCGTGCTTTTTTGAACCAACCCATAAAACTTTTTGACCGTCTATAACCAGAGCTGCATCAGTGATAATCCCTAAATTTTCATCGGAATTAGTGATTAATTGGCCGATATTGCTGATTAATTGGCTGCTCATGAAGATTTCTTATGCCTCTTGCATTGGAATACGAACATCGCGATCTTTAGCAACTTGCTCTGCTTTTTCGTAACCAGCATCAACATGTCTAATCACACCCATACCTGGATCATTTGTTAATACTCGACGCAATTTTTCTGCAGCAAGTGGTGTGCCATCAGCTACTGAAACTTGTCCAGCATGAATTGATCTACCGATGCCTACACCTCCGCCATGATGAATTGAAACCCAAGATGCGCCGGATGCGGTATTAACTAGAGCATTTAATAGCGGCCAATCTGCGATTGCATCAGATCCATCAAGCATGGCCTCTGTTTCGCGATATGGAGATGCGACCGAACCACAATCTAAATGATCGCGACCGATAACAATTGGAGCGGAGACTTCACCTTTGGCAACCATTTCATTAAATCTTTCACCAGCTAAATGTCTCTCTCCATAACCTAACCAACAAATTCTTGCCGGCAGACCTTGAAAAGCAACTTTCTCTGAAGCTTTTCGAATCCATCGATGGAGTGGTTCGTTATCAGGAAATAGTTCTAAAACCGCTTTATCAGTCGCGGCAATATCTTTCTTATCTCCACTTAAAGCAACCCATCTAAATGGTCCTTTACCTTCACAGAAAAGTGGTCTGATATATGCCGGAACAAAACCTGGAAAATCAAATGCGCGCGAATATCCAGCCAACATTGCCTCACCACGAATTGAATTTCCATAATCAAAAACTGTTGCGCCAGCATCTTTAAAGCCAACCATTGCTTCGACTTGTTTCGCCATTGATTCGCGGGAGCGTTTTGTAAAATCAGCGGGATCTTTCTTCGCTAAATCTTGCCAATCTGCAACAGAAATTCCTTCTGGTAAATATGAAAGCGGATCATGTGCTGAAGTTTGATCTGTAACGATATCAATTGGCACACCGCGCTTTAGAAAATCAG
>JBEAMP010000053.1:0-12697 GCA_041165905.1 Actinomycetota bacterium | reverse complement strand
AAGCTTTAATTCTTGAGTATGAAAAAGCGTTAACTCGCATTGACTCTCGCACTGGAAATCCATACGACGTTTCTGGACATTTCATTTGGATCGGCGAACGCACTCGCCAACTCGATGGAGCGCATGTTGAATTTGCTTCTAAGGTTCGAAATCCAATTGGCGTAAAGCTTGGACCAAAGTCAACTGTGGATGATGCCCTTCGCTTGATTGATAAATTAGATCCAAATCGCGAACCTGGGCGTTTAACCTTCATTACGCGCATGGGTGCCGGCAAGATTCGTGAAGCTCTGCCAGGTTTAGTTGATGGTGTTATAAAATCCGGTGCAAAAGTTCTCTGGGTATGCGATCCAATGCACGGCAATACTTTTGAGTCATCAACTGGATATAAAACACGTCAATTTGAAGATGTGATGGATGAAGTTAAGGGATTTTTCGAGGTTCATAAAGCACTTGGAACTCATCCAGGCGGAGTTCATATCGAACTTACTGGCGATGATGTGACTGAGTGTTTAGGCGGAGGCGCAAAAATCTCTGCTGAAGATTTGGCTTCTCGCTACGAAACAGCCTGCGATCCTCGCCTAAACCATACACAGTCTTTGGAGTTGGCATTCTTGGTTGCAGAGATGTTGCGCGACCGATAATTTTTGCAAGTGCCTCTACTTACTTCCACTTTCGAATCTCCAATAGGTGGGATAAATTTGATTTCAGACGGATCGATATTACTTGCAGCAAATTTGAGCAATCTAAAAGCGGCTAAGGATTCGTTGCATACCGACTATGACGATTTCAAGTTTGAATCTGTTAAAAAGATTCCAGTGATTACTGATTTGCTAAAGGATTATTTCGATGGCGATATCTCCGCAATCAATGGAATAAAAGTTTCGCAGCCAGGTGCTGCCTTTTCTCAAGCGGCATGGAAAGCTATGAGAAAAGTTAAGGGTGTAATTTCCTACTCAGAGTTAGCAGATCGAGCTGGTTCTCCAGCTGCAGTTCGTGCTGCAGGTAGTGCTTGCGCCAAGAATGCAATTGTCTTAGTGGTCCCGTGTCACAGAATTGTTAAGACTGGTGGCAACTTAGGAAATTATGCATATGGATTAAACAAAAAAGAGTGGTTACTTCGACACGAGGGTGCGCTTTAATACCTCACAAGTTTGTTCGATATCTGAATCAGTTAAATCTTTATGAGTTACCATTCTAACGAAATTCTTTCCGAGCGCCCCGGCAAGAATCCCATTCTCTTTTAAAGTTCCGGCATATTGGGCTGCATCAAACGGATATTCTGAAACATCTAAAGCCACAATATTTGTATCTGGTTTAGGCAGCCCACATGCACTTGCAATAACTGCAGCACGATTGTGATCTTCTTTCAATCTTTCTATATTGTGATCAAGAGCGTAATTAATAGCGCCAGCTAAAAGACCGATTTGGCGCATTCCGGCACCATATCTTTTTCGCCAAATACGTGCTTCGGCAATCTTCTCTTTCGTTGAAAGCATCATGGAACCAATCGGCGCGCCGAGCCCTTTTGAGAAACAGACACTCATAGTTTCAAAATATTTTCCGTAATCAGAGAATTTGATACCAGATGCCACATGTGCATTCCAGATTCTGGCGCCATCTAAATGCAATGGTAATTTCATCTCTTGTGCACCTTTAAAAAGTTTCTGGATTTCATCAAGAGATTGAACTGTTCCGCCACCAAAATTATGAGTGTCTTCAACTGCAATTGCTTTAGTTGATACTAGGTAAGGACCCGCGTCCGGATGCGCTAATGCAAGTGCGGTATCAGCGTGTAATTTGCCATTAATTGAAGGAAAAGTCCGGGTAGTAATTCCGCTAAAGGCTGCAGCGGCACCTAATTCCGCGCGAGCGATATGAGCGGTTTGATCGAGAATTAACTCTTCACCAGGTTTTACAAGTAAACGGATACTCAATTGGTTGGATAGCGAACCTGTTGGCGTGAACAAACCTGCTTCTTTGCCAAACATGGCAGCGACTCTCGCCTCTAGAGCATTAATAGATGGATCATCGCCATAAACATCGTCACCGACAGGTGAAGCAACCATAGCTTCGAGCATCTCTTTGGTTGGCTTGGTAACGGTATCTGAACGCAGATCAATCAATTTTTAGCACCTTCATAGAAAACGATTGTATACATAGAGATTACAACTAAAAGTCCACCAATTAAAGTGCGAGTGGAGAGAATTTCTCCGCCTAAAGTGATTGCAAATAAGGCAGAGAAAACCACCTCCATGGTCATTATGACCGCCGCTTTTGTTGATTCGAGAATCGCCTGTGACCAAGTTTGAATAATGAAAGCAGTAACTGTGCAGACAATTGCGGTGAATATGATTACTCCCCAAACGCCGCTATCTGGGGGAGTTTGGAATCCTTCGATAAGCGCAGCTATTCCGGTAACAACTGCAACTACGAAAATTTGCATAAAAGTCATCGCCCATACATCACGACCTTGACTCCATTTGCTGAGTGCGATGATTTGGCCGGTGTAACAAAGTGCGCTGATTAAAACTAGCAATTCTCCGATGCCTACCGAAAATCCCTTCAAAGAGAGTAAACCAAGGCCGGTGGTAGCAATTCCGATCGAAACCCAGACAGTCCTTCCAAGTTTTCTACCGCCAAAAAATTGTTCAAATAGAGGAGTAGCAACTACGTAAAGACCAGTAATAAATCCAGTTACAGCTGCACCAGTCATATCTAAACCATAAGTTTGAAAAATAAATCCAGCTGCGAGAAATAGACCAGTTATTCCGCCACGTTTAACAATATCTTTATTAATCTTTTTGATTATTTGCGGACGAATAATAATTAGAGCAATGGCGGCAAGTGCAAAACGGTAAAAAAGGAAGCTATTTACAGATTGACGGCCAAGCGCATCTTTCATCGTGACGAATGCCAAGCCCCAAGACATGGCCACCCCTAGTAATAGCCATGAAGCTAATTTATGTTTCATCCACGTAACTTCTTTAAAAGTGCGACCTCTTTGCCATGTTCGGGTTCTTCGCCAGGAGTCTCAAGGATTAAAGGCGCATTAGCAATTGCAGGGTGTTGGAACATCTCCTTAAATGAATCTAATCCAATATATCCTTCGCCAAGATTTTGATGACGATCTTTCAAGGCGCCGCACACATCCATAGAGTCATTTGCGTGTACAAGCTGGAATCGCTCTGCACCAGCAATTTGAACAAGTAAATCGAGTGTTTCAGTCATTCCACCCTTTTTGGCGATGTCATGACCAGCTGCAAATACATGGCAGGTATCCAAACAGATTCCAACTTTAGGATGATACTCAAGCGCCTTCAAATAATTTTCTAAGTCATCTAGTTTTTTCACTAATGATTGACCTTGGCCAGCAGTTGGTTCGAGTAATAGCGAAGGTCCATCTTCAGGAAGTGAATTTAGAATCGGCATCATTCCTTCATGAATTTGCTTCCAGGCATTTGCAACATGCCCTTCATCGACAGCAGAGCCTGTATGGATAACAACACCTAAAGCGCCAATTTCTTTGCCACGTTTTAGAGAATAGGCTGTAGAAGCAAGTGAATTCTTATATGTGCTTTCAGTGGGTGAACCTAAATTAATGAGAAAAGGCGCATGTACATATGTAGTGATATCCATTGCTGCCGCTTTAGTTTTGAAATCTTCGTCTGCTGCAGGATTTGGTTCGGGCATTGCCCAGCCACGTGGATTAGATGCAAAAACTTGAATTACTTCAGCTTTTATTGTTTCTGCATAACCAAGTGAGCGCTTAGCCATTCCACCAGATGTAGGAGTATGAGCTCCGATGCGAGGCAAAGATTTTGAAGGCTTAGGCATTTGCCTACCCTACAGTGATAGTCACCTTACTTCCACGAAGGACTTTACTTCCCACTTTCGGAGAAATCGCAGTTACTTGCTTAACAGCCTTTGTTCCCATGCGCTTGATAGTCACCTGTAAATCTAGTGCCGTTAATACTGACTTTGCTTTAGCTTCAGATAATGAGTAGACATTAGGAATAAAGACATAGGCCGATCCTTTTGAGATTACTAAAGATAGTGCAGAACCTTTTGGATAACTCTTTACTTCTGATGGATTTTGAGAGATTACCGCGCCTGCAGGAACTGTCTCACTGAATTCATATTTAGGCGTAACTTTAAATCCTGCAGTCGTCAAAGTATTTAGCGCTTCTTCACCTGATTTATTAACGAAATTAATTAAAGGAATTTGCTCAATACCTTTACTTACGACCAATTTAATCCCTGCACCACGTTTGACTTTTGTACCCATGACTGGCTCAGAGCTAATTACGTAGCCTTTGGGAATCTTCTCACTAAAAATTTGCTGAACTACAGGCTCTGCTATTGGGATAGAAGAGAGCACTTTGATTGCAGCTTCAACTGTTAATTGAGCAACCATAGGAATTGAATATCTCTCTGGTCCTTTTGAAAGAGTGATTAAAACAACTGCACCCTCTTTTACTTTATCTCCACCTGCAGGACTTGTAGAAATAATTATTCCCTTTTGTAAATCTTCGCTAAATTCCTCTTTGGATACTTCGCTAGTTAATCCAATTGGTTTTAGTAAATTTTCGGCATCAGTCATTGTTCCGCCAACAAGTGATGGCACTGTTACTCGCGCACCTGGGCCAATCAAGCTCCACCAACCACCAATACCAACTGCAACTGCAAGAATTAACGCGACTTTCCTAAATTTTCGTTTAGGTTTCTTAATTTTTTCTTTGTTTTCCGATTTGGAAATTTCACGAGTGATCTCTCTGGTGACCTCTTCTTCAACTATTTCTTTACGTTTTGATGGTTTAGGTGTCTCTTGACGAATAGGTAAATCAAGCTCGAGGCTCATCTGCTTCTTGGAAGGATCAGATTTAATTTGAATGTTTCGTAGTAGTGATGCAAAAGTTGCGCCATCTTTTGGGCGATCATCGGGATTTCTGCTAGTTGCTGCATAAATTAATTCATCTAAATCTTTTGGAAGTTTAATGCCTTTAGAGCTCACCCGAGGAATATCTTCGTTGACATGAAGATATGCAATTTGAAGAGGAGAGTCACTTATGTGTGGCCTTTTTCCGGTAAGCATTTCAAATGCCATTACACCAATTGAATAGATATCACTTCGGGCATCAGAGATACCACGTTGCACTTGTTCAGGTGATAAATATGAAACGCTACCGAGAATGACACTGGCTTCTGCAGTCATAGTCTGACCAAGATTAGTACCTCGCGCTAAACCAAAATCTGCAATTTTAATTCTGCCATCATTCGAAATAAGAATATTTTCTGGCTTGATATCGCGATGGACAATTCCAATTTGATGTGCCGCTGCAAGAGCAGAAATTACAGGGGATAAGTAATTGATAGTTTCGTTTACTGAAAAAGAACCTTTGCTTGAAATCAATTCACGAAGTGTTTGTCCCTCAACTAATTCCATCACTAAAAAGACTGCAGGAATGCCTGATTGATTCCAGCCTTGATCCATCACATTTACGATATTTGGGTGAGATAAAGATGCTGCAGCTTTTGCTTCTCGGATAAAGCGAGTAATAAATTCTTCATCTTGAGCAAGATGCGGATGCATTATTTTGACCGCAACTTTTCTATCTAAACGGGTATCTAAGCCTTCGTAGATAGTGCCCATTCCGCCATTAGCGAGAATTCGGAGTAGCTCATAGCGGTTATCTATTAATTGTCCGCTCAAATCACTCACGGGGTGGATTTTAGGTGGTGGTTATTATGAAATCCGCGAATTCGCGGGTGCGTTCATCAATAAAGTGTTTAGCTTCACGAATTTGCCACTCTCTAATTCTATTTTCGTAGTCGAGACCGTCTCTATCTAGCACTCGCTTGAAGGCAATTTCGGGCTCGGTCTCAACCCAATACAAAGTAGTGGCATAGGTCCGGGCAAGACTCTGACCTGCGCCAACCCCTTCGATTATCAATGAGTCAGCTGGTTGAATTTCTTTTAAACCATTAAAACAATACTCATGCCAATCGAAAGTTTTTATTATAGAACTTCTGCCATTTACAAAATTCTCTAATATTTCAACTAAGGTATTTGTTAAATCCATGCCCAGCGCTTCATCCCAGCCATTGTAATGATCATCTAAATGAATTACTTCGCAACCCAACTCTTCTTTCAATCGAAGAGCTAAAGTGGTTTTACCTGATCCCGCTGGTCCGTCTACAAGTATGATTTTTGGATTCGAAGCCATCTGACCCAACCAACAATTGCAACTATTGTAAATGCAAAATAGAGCACCGAAGTAAACCAATATTTGAGAACTCCATATTGAATTGTTGCCAAAGCATCTACAGCAAACCAGACTGGCCACGATTCATATTTTTCATAAACCATTAAGACTTGTGCCAGAAAAGATCCTAGAAAAATAAGTGCATCAGTTCGATAAGCCGCTGCGCCGATGCTTTGTAGCCATGGTGTGAAAATTAACCAAGCCACAATTAATGCAGCGACACATAGTGCAAGTTCACGTTGCGTTAATTTTCCAGGTTTGGCACCTTTAGGACCCCAACCGAACCAACCCCAAATTCCTGCTACGATAAAAACTATTTGTAATAATGCAGATGCAATCAGATCAACTTTCCAAAAGAAAATTCCATAAAGTGCACTTGAAACGACCCACCATGGCCAAGTTATTCTTTTGGTTGTAGTTCCATACCAAACCCCAATAAAACTTGTGACGCTTGCAAAGAACTCAAGGAAAGTTACTTGATAACCCCAAGCTGTGAAAAAGGTAGACATGAATTCCTCCCTGGTTCGCATTACCGAACCGGTTAGGCGGTCGACTCTTAGGTCCTCTCAGCCAACTTTTGGCTCCCGCGTTGAACTAACTTTACCGCGCCCTCTTTGTAACTATCGAGACCATCTCAGTTAGCAATTTTCGCGCCTGGGTAGTTAACTCTTCACGGTCAATGGCATCAAGAGCTTGCTCAGCTAACTTTTCGATTAGAGCTTCTACATGTGTTGGCGCACCGCTATCTAATATCACCTCTGCTAAGCCACCAATGTCATCAGTGCCAAGTTTCTTTTCTATTAATCTCTTTGTCTGATCACTCCCGCGATCATATGCAAAGGCAATTAACGCAGTTCGCTTGCCTTCACGTAAATCATCACCTGCAGGTTTTCCAGTCTCAGAAGGGTTACCAAAGACCCCAAGCAAGTCATCTCTTAATTGAAAAGCTTCGCCAAGAGGTAACCCATATTCAGAGTAAATTGTTAAATATTCATCGAAATCTTTCGGTTGTGCAAGCGCGGCACCAAAATGAAGTGGCCTTTCAATACTGTACTTACCAGATTTGTAGCGCGCTATTTTGAGCGAGCGTTCGACGCTGAAGTTACTTTGAGTCTGCTCGTAAACATCTAGAAATTGGCCAGCCATTAACTCAATTCGCATAATGTCATGTATTTGATTTAAATTTTCATTTGCAAGATTTGAGTCGTGTATTGCTTTCTCATTCCAGACTAACGCTAAGTCCCCAATTAAGATTGCAGCTGAATCTCCAAATTGTTTGTGCATTGCAGGCTTGCCGCGCCTAGTAGCAGATTTATCCATCAAATCATCATGTATTAATGCGCTTGCTTGCAAAAATTCAAGAGATGCGCAAGTTTCAAAAACTTTAGGAGTAATTTCTCCGTGAGCACCTAAAAAACCTATTAAAGAAAAAAGTGATCGAAAGCGCTTTCCTTGCGAAAGATATTCTTTGAGCGAATTTGCTATTGGCTTTAGTTGATCATCAATTTCAGATATAAGAGCGCAGTAACTATCGACTTGCTCTTCAAGGGCGATATTTATGCCCTCTCTTAATTGATTAATGTTCATGACTTGGACGATTCTTTATCCCACGGACTGCATTTGCAAGCAATTCTCCAGCAATTCCTGCATGAGCTAAGGAATCTAAGTGTTTTACTCTAAATATTCGCTTATTAGCGGTGCGAATTTTGGTAATTAATTGATTGTCAGAGTTACCGGCCTTCCCAGGTCGAATTTGGTCAACTTCAGCAAATTGATCGAAATCAGGAATATCTACTTTCCCAGTTAGAACCAACGAATATTTTCCTAATCCGGCAGAGGATGCATAGATATCTGTGCTTAATCCATCTTCATGAAAAATTATCTTTCGGATCGGAAGTTGTTCTGGATATCCATTAATTCCGATAAGTCTTTGGGTAGGTGTCTCATGTATTTGATTGGCTTCGATTAAATAGTCGTAATCATCTATAACTGTAAAAGATGCACCAAGTTCTAAGGCCCGGCTCTTTAGCGCATCCGTGAGTGCTCCCAAACCACCGTCGATCTGCCAGATACCAAATGATTCCTCTACAAAAGCAGCAATATGTGACCACTTGTATATGCCGGCAGGGTATCCAAGATAAGTAGCGTAATGAGCCATAATTTTTCGCAGGATCGGATTATTAATTATTGGAGCTCTCATACGAAGATATGTACTTACATCAAATTTAAAAGAAGAGAATTCCCATTCGACATAATTTTCTCGAATCCGATCCCATAAATATTCACCTTGTTTTAGTGCCAATTCCCATTCGGCAGCAGCTGCAGTGCCAAGTTTATTTTCAATTTCGGTTAATCGAGCATTTCTAGAAAGGTTCTCAAAACTAATAGTAATTTCTTTAAATTGAAAAACAAAAGCTGGTTCGGCAGGATTTACATTCAAAACTTGTCCAAAATGTTTGCCAGTTTTTTGAAAAAAATCTCGATAAACCGCGGGGAGTGTAAAAAGGGGAGCGCAATCGAAAGCATAATCTTTGATTATTGTGTTCTGATAACACTGGCCATTAATCGCTACTTCATATTTAAATTTTGAAAGCCTGGCCGCCGCTGTTAAGGCTGCAATCCCTGCCCCTTCTATTTGGACTTTCTTGCCTGAGGAATTTTTCAATTAGGACTGCCCAAATATCTTTTAGATAGGTACCAACCCAAAATAATGCCAAAAGCTAAGCCGCCAACTAGAGCAGTTCCTTGCTTGCCAAAGAAGAATAAATTAGCAATAAAGTTATAGATCCAAGTCCATACTAGAAATAGATCTACCGAATTCATAGAAGCGCTAATCTTTCTGCGCACCTTTGGAAGTATTAAATTGGCCAAACCAAAGACCACTACACCCACAAAAAGCCAACCAACTACATTATCCAAAGGAATATGTGTTTGAAATGGAATATGAGCCCCATTGAATTCCCATGTTTTGTAATCATTGGCAACCAAAATTTGATCAAAAAATAGTGCATAAGAAGTAATTGCAGCACCACCTGAAATCATCACCCAGTTTGGAGCAATCTTTCTGGCCATAATCATTAAAGGATGAACAGATCCGAGCCAAAAAATGAGAACTAATATTGGCACCCCAAAAAAAGTGGTCCCTAAATTTTGATATTTAATGTTTCCAAATGGCCAACCAGTGTTTATGGAAATAAATTCAATTAAGAAGCCGAACACAAGTACAAAGAGTAGATAGCTCCAGAAATAGCGTTTTGCAAATGCTAATTGGGCATGCGCTAATGTGAAGATGGAGGCAAAAGTGGCAGAAGCTAAAATGAAATTAGCATTTTGATTAAATAAGAAAACAATTTGAGATGCAATACTCAAAATGAGCGATATGTAGAGAAAGCGTTCAGCGGCAATCGAAACTCGCCCTCTACGATTTCTTCCAGGGTTGTAATGCCTAATAGACATTAGTCTCCAACCACCATCGGGATCGCACTGGTTACTTTTTGTAGTTCTGAGAAAGTTGTTGGAAAAACTGCATGAGGATGACCTGCAGCTGCCCATATTGCATCATAATCATTTAGCGCTTCATCTATATAAATGTGATTAATCGTGGTGACCCAGCCCAAAGGGCTAACTCCACCGACCGAAAAGCCACTTAGCTCTTTTACATAATTAGCATCAGCTCTATCTAAATGAGTTACACCTAAAGTTCTAGCAACCAAATCTGTATCGACTCTGTGGCGGCCACTTGTGATAAGTAAGATGGGAGCGCCTTCAGGCAATCTGAAAATTAATGATGAAGCTATTTGGCCAACTTCAATATTCAAAGCGTTAGCTGCATCTTGGGCAGTTCGTGCTGAATCTTCCAAAACATGCACTTTGCCCATCTTATTAATTTGGAGAACTTCGATAACTCGCTTGACTGGGCCGCGCTCTAAAACTCCATCCACGATATAAGTATATTAAGGTGAAACCTGTGGATCAGACCTTAAGAATTTCGCTTCGAGCGCGAAATTACTTATGGGCAACATTCTTTGTTATGGGCATAAGTTCTATGGCCTGGGTTCCGAGAATCCCCGAAATCAAAGAGCAACTCGGTCTAAGTGATGGCCAATTTGGCTTAGTTTTTCTAGCTGGAGCTTTTGGTTCGATTTGTGGCACACAACTTGCAGGACGTGCTATTCATTTAGTTTCAAGTAGAAGTTTTGCTCGAATTTGCGCCGTAATTATGCCAATTGGAATATTTACGATGGGAAGTGCAAATTCGGTATTAATGCTGGTTTTCGGATTATTTCTAACAGGTTTTTCATTTGCAGCGCTAGATGTTGCGGCAAATGTTCAAGCGATGGCTATCGAAAGACATTCAAAATCTAGATACATGTCCTCATTCCATGCACTCTGGAGCGTTGGAGCTTTTGTAGTGACTATGTTTGGTGGGGCATTTGCCAACTTAATTACTCCACAAGAACATTTAAAAGGTCTTGCGCTTATTTGCGCAGTGCTTTATTTAATAACCATAAGTGGATTATTAAATAGCGAAATGGATGGCCATAAGGGCGAAATTCATGAAAGCACAGAGGCGAAAATCCCACTTTTTTCAAAGAAGACATTGGTGCTCTGGGCTCTTGGAATCGGATTACTCTCATCATTCGTTCCGGAAGCTGGAATTTATGACTGGAGCGGAATTTTGCTCAAAGATCATATGGAAGTAGGTAAAGGAGTCACAGCAGTTGCCGCAACTTTCTATTCTCTAGGAATGATAATTAGCAGATTCTTAGGAGATAAATGGTTTGAAAAATGGGGCCATCAAAGAACTGTTAAATATGGTGGATACATTGGCGGCATCTCTTTAAGTATTGGATTATTAATTGGAATTCCACTATCTGGGGTCAATCAGTTCTTGGGCGTTGGATTGCTTTGTATGTCATTTGCAATAGTTGGACTTTGCATGGGGCCTTTCTTCCCGGCTTTTAATTTGGCAGCTATGAGCGTGCCAGGGATTGCTCCATCTGTGGGAATGGCGCGTGTTGCTCTAATTTCTATTGCAGGTAATTTTTTTGGACCAGCTTTAATTGGTGGAGTATCAGAATTGACTTCGTTGCCGATATCATTTGGCCTGATCGCACTCTTGCTTTTATTAGTTGGCCGACAATCAAGGTATATATCTGTAAAAGAGATTAAATAAACCAAGTTTGGAAGATTGTCACCCCAGCTATGGTAAATAAAAGATAGGCAAAACTCATTCTAAGTAGAGCGGGCTTTGTTTTTGCAGAAATTTTCCCAGCTAGATTTCCTATAAAAACTGCACTCAAAGCCATGTAAAGCGGGATTTTCCAATCTATCTCGCCCCACATTGGATAGTGTGCCAGCAGAGCAATCACACTATTTAAAATAATAATCAATAATGAAGTGCCAGCAGCTTTATTTTGTGGAGTATTAAAAGCAAGAACCAGCACAGGAATTGCCAAGAAGCCACCACCGATTCCAAAGAATCCTGTCAAAGAGCCAATAACTAATGACAATAAAATTATTATCGGCAGTGGAATTGGCCTTTCTGGCGCATCAATTGGCTTTCCAAGCATTGTAATACCGGCAATAATAATTACTGCGCTAAAGCCAGTTATCAATAACTCATCGCTGATTTTGCCAACAATTTGAGCTGCGCCAACATTTGCAAAGATTCCAAGGGCGCTGATTATTAGCGCCTCTTTAATTAAAATCTCGCCACTTTTAAATCGTGGATAGATTCCAGAGAGCGCAGCCACAATAACTACTGCAATTGCAGCCACTGATGCTTGATGCGGGGCAAAGCCAAATCCGTAAACGAGAATTGGGACAGTCAACATGGCGCCACCTGCGCCGACAAATCCAAGTACTGAACCAATCGCTACGCCAGCAATTAGCGCTCCTAGGATTTCCACCTGGTTAGTTTGACATTACTTTAAATAAAAAACACCCTCAACAATATTTGCCGAGGGTGTTTTACTCCTATTTTTATTTTTTTCTTAGAGGTTAAAAGAAGGAGCCAGTGATATTGATTCCAAGTTCTGCTCCACCTGCAACTAGTGCGTAGATGATTAGCGCAGCGCCTGCAAGGGATAGATCCTTGAAGAAAGCGATGGTCTCATTCATCTTTGCTGTGGCATCTGTTTCCTTCCAGAAGTTATGCATCATGAATGCAGTTGGGATTAGGAAAAGCGCAATTAGCAGCGCGCCTAGATCAGCATAGATACCTAGGGCTACAAAGATGCCGCCAACTAGGATCATTAGACCTGAAAGAATTACTGAAAGCTTTGCCGCAGGTACCTTTTTGTACTGCGCATAACCTGTCATTGCATCAAGCTTGGTTAGGTGGCTGATTCCTGAATTGATAAAGATTAGGGCAAATAGAATTTGTCCGATTGCTAGAACGATGTTCAAATTACTCTCCTTGAAGTTTTTTT
>JBEAMP010000052.1:0-50341 GCA_041165905.1 Actinomycetota bacterium | reverse complement strand
ATTAGATGTGGAGCCTATCGATGTTACGCCATTCTTGCCACAGAATTTAAAGAACGCAACGTCAGATGGATTTATGCAACTATGGCCACACCGACACGACACCGATGCAATGTTCTTGGCACTCTATCGCAAGCGATGACTAGGGGATAATTAAACATGGCTCACGTTCGTATTACCCCTAGTATTTTGAATGCCGATTTAAATAATCTTGAATCAGAGATTTCGAAAATTTCTTCAGTTTCCGATTTGCTGCATTTAGATATTATGGACAATAAATTTGTCCCAAATTTAACTTGGAATTTTGAGGCCGCATCAAAAATTATTAAGAAAAGTCCACTACCGGTAGATGCTCATTTAATGATTGAGGATCCCGATACTCAGGCACCTAAGTATGCTGAAATTGGTTGCGCCAGCGTCACTATTCATTTTGAAGCAGCGCAGAATGTAAGGGCAACGCTACAGGCGATACGAAAAGAGGGAGCAAGGGCCGCATTGGCTATCAAGCCGAATACAGACTTTGAAGTCTTAAGAGATTTTAAATCTGAACTGGACATGATTTTAATCATGACCGTAGAGCCTGGGTTTGGTGGACAAAAATTTATGCAAGAGATGATGGGAAAAATCAGTAAATCACGAGAATTTATTGGAGATGCTGACATTTGGCTTCAAGTTGATGGTGGTATTTCATTGGAAACAATAGAAATCGCAAGGGATGCCGGTGCAGACACTTTTGTTGCTGGGAGTGCAGTATTTAAAGCGTTAGACCCGGCTGCGATGGTCAAGCAGCTTCGGAAATTGGCAACGAAGTAACTACTTTGTAAAGTAAAATTACGTTATGAAATCGTTCGATGAGTTATGGGTAGAAATTGGTCAAAAAATAGAATCTGGCCAAGTTGATTCTGGAACGGTTTCACTTATCAATTCTGGTATTCACTCCATTGGCAAGAAGATTATGGAAGAAGCCGGCGAAGTTTGGATTGCTGCCGAATATCAATCTAACGAACAGCTAGCGCTAGAAATTTCTCAACTACTTTATTACTTACAAGTGCTAGCAAAGGCGCGTGGCATTTCTCTTGAAGAGATCTATAAGGAACTTTAATGAAAATCGCTGTACCAAATAAAGGATCATTGGCAGAAGCAAGCGCTCAGATATTAAAAGAAGCTGGGTATCGTCAAAGAACAGATTCTCGTGATTTAGTTTTGGCGGATACCGAAAATAATGTTGAGTTTTATTACTTGCGTCCAAGAGATATCGCTTTATACGTTGGTTCAGGAGAGTTGCAGGCTGGAATCACCGGGAGGGATCTTTTAATTGATTCTGGCGCTGGCGCTGAAGAAGTCATGTCGCTTGATTTTGGCGCTTCTACATTTCGTTTTGCTGCCCCAGTAGGACAGAATTTAACTCTAAAAGACATAGCTGGCAAGAGGATCGCATCTGCCTATCCGGGTCTAGTTGATAGTTACCTAAAAACAAATGGCGTGACAGCGCAAATAGTCCGCCTAGATGGTGCTGTGGAATCATCCATACGCTTAGGTGTAGCAGATTTAATAGCTGATGTTGTTAGTACAGGTAATACTCTAAGACAGGCTGGTCTAGAGATGTTTGGAGAGCCGATACTTAAGAGTGAAGCAATCTTAATTAAGCGTAGAGGCTCGAATGTTTCTGCTGAGTTAGAAACACTTCGACGTCGACTTTCGGGAGTTGTAATCGCAAGACAGTATGTACTTTTAGATTACGATATTAAGAAAGAAGCATTAACTAAAGCCTGTGCGCTCACGCCGGGGTTGGAGTCACCGACAATCTCTCCTTTAGCCAAGGAAGATTGGGTCGCGATTCGCGCAATGGTGCTAAGAAAAGAGACTAATCGCGTCATGGATGAACTTTGGGCGATTGGAGCAAGAGGTATTTTGGTTACTGACATCCATGCTTGCCGTTTATAAAACGCTATAAATATTTAAAAATCTCTCGAAGATCTCGTTTATCAATCACAATATCAGCCGCGCCTCTTAGCGCTGGTTTAGCACAAAATGCGATCCCAACGTCTGCTAATTTGATCATTTCAACATCATTAGCTCCATCACCTATAGCAATTATCTGAGTAGGTTGAATCTTCAACTTTAATTCTACAAGGAAAGAGCCCTTAGCGACACGATCAATAATCGGTCCTTCAGTTAATCCTGTCAATCTATTATCAATAATTTGTAAATTATTTGCTCGATAGTGTTTGATTTTAAGTTTTTCCATCAGAGAGGTTATCACCTCCGTGAAGCCTCCAGAAACTACAGCTACTTCATCTCCATTTGATTGCAGATTAGAGATTAATTCAGAGGCTCCATTTGTGAGAGTGATCTGTTTACCAACTTCTAACAAAACAGATGCTGGCAATCCTTCAAGCAAAGAGACTCGCTTTCGAAGTGCATCTCGAAAATCTATTGTACCGTTCATCGCCAATTCAGTAATTTTTTGAACTTCATCTGCTACGTTGGCATAAGCAGCAAGCAAGTCAATTACTTCTTCGTTAATTAGAGTTGAATCGACATCAAAGAGAAATAACCGGCTCATTGGTAATCAACAACTAAATCAACACCAAGTTTCGCAGCGGTGTTTAGTAAATCCTTTTCGATCGCTTTTGTATGTGCTTTATCTAGGGAGAAATGGATGGCTAAGAAATATCGCCCACGGATATCCATACTCTGTTTATCTAGAATTGTTATCACAAAAGGGGAGAGTGTTTCCAAGATTTCGCTCTCAATATTTGGAGCGCTTTCACCGGTTACCAAAAGTAATCCAGTGAAATTTGAGTGCATAGAGCAATTTTAGGGTAGCGCTTGAGGTAATCTTGCCAACCTATGGCACATGTAGCTTCTTTCGCGAATGTAGTGGTAACTCGTTCCGGTAAAGATATTTTGGGCCCTATTTCTTTCACTTTATCTGAAGGGGAGAGGTGGGTAATTCTTGGGCCTAATGGCGCCGGAAAATCGACCTTATTGAGATTACTAGCTACTGAAATGCACCCAACATCAGGTGAAATTTCACTTCTAGGGCAAAAATTAGGCAGAGTGGATGTTTTCGAATTGCGTACCCGTATAGGAATTTGTGCATCGATGAAGCATGAACAAATTCCAAATGATGAGAATGTAAAGGATGTCGTGCTCACCTCTGCATATGCGGTGCTAGGTCGTTGGACAGAAAACTACGATTTATGGGATGAGTCTCGAGCTTCGGCACTTTTAACCACATTTGGTGTTCGTGATCTAGCAGATCGCCTATATGGAACTTTAAGCGACGGCGAACGCAAGAGAGTTCAGATCGCAAGAGCGTTAATGATTGACCCTGAATTACTGCTTTTGGACGAACCTACAGCTGGTTTAGATCTAGGTGGGCGCGAAGATTTGTTGTCTAGGTTCGCGAATTTTGCAGATGACTTTAGGGCTCCAGTTACTGTCACTGTCACTCATCACATTGAGGAAATTCCTGTCGGCACTACACATGCGCTCTTACTTAAGGATGGAAAAGTTGCTGTTAGTGGTCCTGTTAATCAAGTAATAACTTCGCAACACGTCAGCGCAGTTTTTGGAATCCAAATGGATGTAACCTCACAAAATGGTCGCTATTTTGCAAGAGCCATTTAATATTCACCCAAAGTGGTTTGAACTCTTTCCAGATAGCTTCGCTAAAGCTTTTAAATTACTCTCTAAATTAGATGATTACCAACCTCAAACAAGTGAAGTATTTAGAGCTTTTGAGATTTCACCCGAAGAGATAAATCTAGTAGTAGTAGGTCAAGATCCATACCCAAAATCGGGTGATGCAATGGGTTTGGCATTCTCCATCAATCCAAATAGACCATTACCAAAATCACTTACCAATATTTTCAAAGAGTTAAAAGATGATTTAGGAATACAACGAAGTGACGGCAATCTAACTGATTGGCAAACCCAAGGGATTTTTTTAATCAATCGAATTTTGACTGTTCCAACTGGCCGTTCTTTAGGACATAAAAACATTGGCTGGGAAGAGTTCACTGAAGAGATAATTGGTTATTTGGGAAGTATTGGCAAAGTGGCGCTACTGATGGGAAAAAGCGCTCAAGAAATGGCTAAATATTTTGAGAAGAAAGTAGTAACCGCTCATCCAAGTCCACTAAGTGCTCACCGTGGATTTTTAGGTTCCAAACCTTTCTCGAAGATAAACAACTTATTAGATAAACCAATCAAATGGTAAATCTTGGTAAATGTTGAAAGGGCGCCCACAGGATAGTGAGCGCCCTTTTTAGAACTATCTATTTACTAGCCTACCCAGATGTTAATTGGTGAAGATAAGAAATAGACCATAAATAGCGCTCCTACAAGTAGAAGCAGAGGATGGACATCCTTGCGACGACCTTGTACAAAGCGAATTACGATATGTGAAACGAAACCTGCTCCAATACCTACTGAAATGTTATAGGTAAATGGCATCAAGATCATTGTTAAGAATGCAGGGATTGCAATACCTAAATCGTTCCAATCAATATCTTTGATTTGTGTCATCATTAAGAAACCAACGATAACAAGTGCTGGTGTCGCAGCTTCATAAGGTATAACTGCAACTAATGGCGACAAGAATGTTGTTAATAAGAAGCAAATTCCTGTGACAACAGATGCAAGACCAGTGCGTGCTCCTTCTCCAACACCTGAAGCTGATTCGATGTAAGAAGTGTTAGATGAGATTCCAGAAGCACCACCAGCAACAGCTGCTAATGAGTCAACCAAAAGAATCTTGTCATTATTAGGAACTTCGCCATCGCGACCAATCAAATCAGCTTCATGACCAATTGCAGTGACAGTTCCAACTGTATCGAAGAAGTCTGATAACAAAAGTGTAAAGACCAAAAGAATTGCCGCTACTGCTGAAATTCTGCTAAAAGATCCGAGCAAATTAAACGAACCAAGTAATGAGAAATCTGGAGTTGCAATTAATTTTTCAGGAAGTGCAGGAACATTTAGCCCCCAACCCTTTGGATTAACTTTGTCTGGTGCAACAAAATTTGGTCCAATTTTAAATGCACTCTCAATAATGATTGCTAATACTGTCGCACTTACAATTCCAATAAGTATTGCTCCTTTGGTTTTCTTAACCATAAGGGCAACAATTAGAAGTAAACCGATTACGAAGACCACAATTGGCCAACCAACAAGATTGCCACCGTCACCTAGCTGTACAGGTACTGGCCCTGTTCCGGTGCGACGAACGAATCCAGCATCTACTAGACCAATGAGTGCAATAAATAGTCCAATACCTACTGAAATTGCATACTTAAGTTGTTGCGGAACCGCTCTAAAAACTGCTTGGCGGAAACCAGTTAAAACCAAAACTGTGATGATTAAACCTTCCAACACCACAAGTCCCATAGCATCTGCCCAAGTCATTTTGGTTGCGATGCCGTAGGCGACGAAGCTATTTAAACCAAGACCTGTTGCTAGAGCTAGTGGAAAATTACCAACAACGCCCATAAGAATTGTCATAACACCTGCAACCAATGCAGTTGCTGCAGCGATAAGTGGCAGGTTAGGTGCGTCGCCGCCGCCTAAAAACTTGCCATCACCATCTTTGACGAATCCGAGGATAAGTGGATTTAGCGCGACTATGTAAGCCATGGTGAAGAAAGTGACAAGACCGCCACGAACTTCTCGACCGACTGTAGATCCGCGCTCTGAAATTTTAAATAATTTTTCGAGCATTCTCTTCCTTTACTGTTTTGGTGACCGGGGTGTTTTCGACCCGGAGGGAAGGTGTACAACTCACCTTAAAGGCTACTTAGAGGTAAAGCGGGATACGACACCGAGACTTATGGCTACTGATTGGCCTATAAAGAGCGCAAATATCGCTGTGCCAAGGCCAATTCGACCTCCTAGAGCCCAACCACCCAGAAAGGCGCAACTTTCAATAGATAATCTGATACGGCCTACTCGAATCCCAGACAATTTATGTAGTGAAGTCATTAATCCATCACGTGGACCAGGGCCAAGCCCGCAAGTTATATAGAGGGCAGAGCCAATTCCAACTAGGGCAACTCCAAGAAAATCATAAATTATACCGATTACTAAGTTGCTAGCTTCTGGAAAGTTGCTAACACCAAATTGGATCGCAATCGCAATGATAACGATATTTGCGATAGTTCCGAATCCTGGTCTCTCGCCAAGTGGCCACCAGAAAAATAGAACTACAGCTGAAATTAAAAAAGTGGCAGTTCCCATATTTATGCCAAGTTTGAAAGATAATCCTTGCGCAAGTACTGACCAAGGAGCATTTCCGGTAAGTGAATTAACTAGCAATGCATCTCCAAATCCAAAAATAGTCAACCCAAAGATAAGGATTGCAACTCTTTTTGGTGCAAGATCCCAACGGCCAGTACCTGTCCATGGGGTATTCGGAATAGTCCGATGAGGCCTAAGAAAATTCATTAGCCAAGACATTGAATAACCATATCAGTTACCCTTTAGTCATGTTCACAGGAGCAGGAACTCTTCTAAATATTGCCACAATTCTGATCGGTTCGGTAATAGGAATCTTTATCGGAGAGCGACTAAAAGAGAGTGCACGCAATTTAATTACCGATGTCTTGGGCATGATTACAATTCTCGGAGCAGCTTCAGCGGTCATTCCTCTTTTTAATCAGCGCTATTTAGATAAGATTCCAAATGGCTGGAGTACCATGCCGATTTTAATTGCGCTACTTCTTGGATCCTTTATTGGATCTGCCTTGAATTTGGAACAGCGTGTTGAACATTTAGGCGAATCACTTAGAAAGAAATTCAAATCCGAAGAGGGCTCTTTTGTCGAAGGTTTCTTAGATTCTTCTCTACTGTTTGCAATTGGACCATTAGCAATCATGGGTTCAATAAGTGATGGAATCGGAGGTGGAATCGACCAGTTAACTTTGAAATCTATTCTTGATGGATTTGCTGCGATGGCATTCGCTTCTTCATTAGGTTGGGGAGTAGCTGCATCTGCGATACCGGTTGGAATTTACCAAGGATTTTGGACGCTTATCGGTTTGGCTTTGGGCAATGTAATGGCCGATTATCAATTGGATGCCATGACCATTACTGGAGGTATTCTTTTGTTGGGTATCGGATTAAGACTGCTAAAAGTGAAGAACGTGGCGGTCGGAAATCTTTTGCCTGCCCTGTTTCTTGCTCCAATAATTGCCTTGCTTTTCAATTCATTTCTTTGATGAATCAAGAAATGTTAAGTGGTTAAAAGGTGCTAGCGTCTATTACGAATCGATACTTAACATCACTTGCCACCGTTCTGCGATAAGCCTCTTCAACGTAGTCTGCATTAATAAGTTCAATATCGCTGACAATGTTATGTAGGCCTGCGAAATCCAACATCTCTTGTAACTCTGGCAAGCCACCAATCATTGAGCCGGTAAGTGACTTACGACCATTTAACATCGCACCTGCACTTACTGCATACGGACTATCAGGTAGCCCGATGATGACCAATGTTCCATCAATTTTTAAGGTAGCTAGATATTGATTGATATCAACCATTGCCGAAACCGTATTTAAAATCAGATCAAATTTGCGCTTAAGCGGCTTTAAATCTTCATCACTACGTACAACTACAAATTCTTTTGCTCCCATTCGGAGCGCATCTTCTCTTTTGTTTGCACTATGTGAAAGTACTGTCACCTCAGCTCCCATTGCGGCTGCAAACTTAACTCCCATGTGCCCAAGTCCACCTAAGCCCATCACCGCAACCTTTGATCCTCTGGTTACTTTGAAATGCTTAATAGGTGAATAGAGGGTAATTCCGGCGCATAAAAGCGGTGCCACGCCAGCCATATCCAAATTACTTGGAATGGTGACCGCATAATCCTGATCAATTACAAATCCATTTGAATAGCCACCAAATGCGATGGTTTTACCATCTCTTTCATAGCCATTGTAAGTGCCAGTCATTCCTTCATCGCAATATTGTTGTAAACCAGAATTGCATGGTTCACAAATACGACATGAATCGATAAAGACGCCAACTCCGATTCGATCTCCAATTTTGAATTTCGAAACCGAGCTACCAATTTCAGTTACGACTCCAACGATTTCGTGCCCTGGCACCATGGGAAATAGCGCTGGACCCCACTCTTCGCGAACCTGATGAATATCTGAGTGGCAAATTCCAGCATGTGTAATTGTGAAGACAACATCTGTTGCTGAAGGAGACCTACGTTCGAACTCAAAGCTCTCGAGAGGACCGCCTGCCTTTAGCGCTGCCAATCCTTTAACTTTCATTAATAGCCCCTTTAATTATTTGATTCTGTTAATTCCGTTAATCCTGGAATGGAAGGGTTGGAGGAGAGATGTGAGTAGCTTGCGACGCTCGCGCATTAATTTTGCGCATGTGATGTCTTCGACATAAAACTTCGTAGGCCACTTCATCTTTGGAATTGGTATCTCCGACTACAACTTGTTCACCCTCGGTCACCATATTTCCATTGATAACGCGCGCATTATGTGTGGCAGGTTCGCCGCACCAACAGAGTGCACGTACCTGAAGTGTCTCCACTCGATCGGCTAATTCAACTAAGCGTTGAGAACCCGGAAACAATTTAGTTCTAAAGTCGGCCAAAATTCCAAAGGCATAAACATCAATGCCGAGTCCATCAACAATCATGGCCAACTCTTCGATTTGTCGCTCAGTGTAAAACTGAGCTTCGTCGCAGATAATGAAATCTATTCTCTCGCCGAGAGACATCCGTTCAATTGTCAATCGATGAATATTTAGATCTGAATCAACTTCAATAGCGCTCTTTTGCAAACCTAGTCTTGAGGAAATCAATCCCTCTCCGGCTCGATCGCGATTGGTAAAAACTAGACCATTTCTTCCGCGAGTTTCATGATTGTGCGCGGTCTGAAGGGCAAGGGTGGATTTTCCGGAATCCATAGTCCCGCAGTAGTAAATCAGCTCCGCCATGGCGTTATCTTGCCACGAGTGAATCAAGTTTTTCACTCAATCTAGGTTCTAGATGAAGAGCCATATCAACCGTTATGTGGGTGCGATCACGATATGCAAGCAAACCATCGACCAGCGCTGGACACTTATCTGTGCAAAGATATGGAATCGGATCAAACACATTCTTCGCTTTGAAAGGAATTCTTTCTGGAAGGCGAGTATCACAATCATCTTCTGAAGTAAGGCAAATCGGAATATCCCGATTCGGATATGGCGTATCTCTGATTAATAGATAGTCAAAATTGAAATCTTCCCCTCGTAGATAATCAGAGGTTTCGACTTTGTAATGTTCAAAGTTGCCCACAACCACTAATTCAGGTTCAATTTTTTCAATCTCTTTAAATGCGTTTTCTTTGAATTTTCGACAATTTTCTGCCTTGAAGCCGCCATTATCTTTAAGCGGAAGTGATAATGCGGGACAACTCGATTTGGTAAAGACATGCAATTTAAAATGATTTCGCGTGGCCCAAATATCTAAAGCAGGGAACCATTGTGCAGCATGCGAGTCTCCCAAGAGCACAATAGATCGATTTGCTCTTGTATCACCAAAAACGCATTTTTCTTCAATGCTATTACCTTCGTAACCTTGATGGCATCCGTTGTCGTAAATAATTGGTTTCGATAAAGAATAATTTATCTTTGAAGAAGTACTATCAAATGCAAATGCTGTTGCTGTAAGCAGTAGCGCAGAAGCGACGAGCCCGACTATCAAAGTTCTATCTCGGTTCTGCTTTCTGCGCAATGGATCTTCAACAAATTTATAGGTCAGTGCCGCAATCGCAATACACAATATAAGTATGAGGGCCTTTTCTTTATCGCCTAGCTCTCTTTTTAGGTAGACGGGAGGTATTACCAAAAGCGGCCAATGCCACAGATATATCGAATAACTCCAATTACCCATTAATTGAGCAATTTTGCTATTTAAAACACCTTCTACTCCATATCCTTTATCATAATTACTATTGTTTATAGAAATGATAATCATTGCCGCACCAAAAATTGGAATCAATGCCGGTGCACCTGGAAATTTAGTTGACTCATCGAAAATCAGGGCACCTGTTGCGATAGTAGCAATACCAAGGTTCATAAGTTTCGCTCTAATTCGATAAAGTGCAAGTAACGCACCCAATCCCAATTCAAAGGCTCTAGTTGGAAGAAAGTAAAAGGCAAAAATTGGATCTACATTAATTAAGTAGATTGAAAATAAGAAGCTTCCAAGCGTTAGAGCGATTACTAGATGTTTCCGATTTTTTTTAAAGATCATCAATAACAGTGGCCAAAAGATATAGAACTGCTCTTCAACCGCTAGAGACCAAAAGTGAACTAAAGGCGAGGGAGCTGCTCCTAGATTTTGATAATCATTCTCCCAATAGGCAAGAAAATAGTTTGATAGATACCAGGTACCTGCAAGTAATTCTTTTGCAAATTGAGCTCTGGCGCCAGTTGGAGCGATAAACCAGTATGCCAATGAAGTGGCGGCTAAAACTAAGAATGCTGCGGGGAGTAATCTTTTGGCACGTCTTAAATAGAATTTCTTGAACGAGAAATTTTGATCGTTAATTATTATTGAGGTAATTAGAAATCCAGATATTACATAAAATACATCTACACCGATATAACCGCCTGGTAACCAGCCAGCATGGAAAAACAGAACTAGGGTGACCGCTAGGGCGCGTAAGCCCTGAATTTCTTTAGAACGAAGCACTAAACGATGAAGATTGCGTGAATTTCTAAATCAGGGAATTCAGCTTTAAGTTTCTCTCTTCCGCCAAGAGCAGCAATCTCAAGAAGTACCCCGATACTTGTAACTTGTGCGCCCGTAGCTCTGATCAACTTAATTGCGGCCGCTAAAGTGCCACCAGTTGCCAGAACATCGTCAACTAAAAGTACGCTTTCACCAGGGTGAGCGGCATCCTTATGAATTTCAATAACATCTTGTCCATATTCCAATCCATATTCTTGTCTATGGACATCATGCGGCAACTTTCCTTTTTTGCGAATAGGAATTACACCACGTTTGCTTTGAACACCTATAGCGGCAGCAAAGAAGAAACCACGCGCTTCAATTCCAGCAATTAGATTTGCAGATTTATCTTCTGCGCTCATCAACTCCGCAACTGCAGTTAATGCATTACCATCTCTTAATAGTGGCGTGATATCTCTAAAGAGAATTCCCGGTGAAGGATAATCGGGAATGTCACGAATTAGAGCACGTAGTTCGTCCTTGTTCATGGGGTTACCTTATATAAAGTTGTAAAATTTTTATCCATAACAGCCAAACTTAAAAAGCCTATTTGAAAACGTGTCCGAAAGGGGACTTGAACCCCTAAGGCCTTGCGGCCACAAGCACCTCAAGCTTGCGCGTCTACCAATTTCGCCACCCGGACTAAAGTTGCACTGCCTACCTTAACTTAAAAGGTATTTCTGCCACAAAATTACCTAATGACAAGACAAAAGCTCAGTTAGGCGAGAGAATCTATCTTATGAGTAATGCGATTATCGAAGATGCAATACGTATTTGCCAAGATCTAATCCGAATTCCAAGTGTCAATTATGGGGAAGGAAAAGGCGATGAAAAGGCAGTAGCGGATTACGTTGTCGCCTCACTTGCTGAAGTTGGCATCGAAGCAAAGATTTATGAATCAGCCCCAAATCGTTGCAACGTTATCGCCAACATCGAAGGGCAGGATCAGACAAGACCTGGTTTAGTGTTACATGGACATATAGATGTTGTTCCCGCAGCTGCTGAAGAGTGGCAAGTAGATCCTTTTAGCGCAATTATTAAAGATGGAGCTATTTGGGGACGTGGTGCCGTCGACATGAAAAATGTCGATGCAATGATTCTGGCAATTGTCAGATATTGGGCAAGAAATAAAATCAAACCTCCTCGTAATATTGTTCTTGCTTTCTTCGCAGATGAAGAGGCAGGTTCAACCTTTGGTTCAAGATGGATGGCCAAAGAACACCCTGAAGTTTTTAAAAATTGTTCCCAAGCAGTTTCAGAAGTTGGTGGATTCTCTGTAACTCTTGCAAATGGTAAACGTCTTTACATGATTGAAGCAGCCCAAAAAGGTATTCATTGGGTTAAATTGACCGCACATGGACAAGCTGGACATGGTTCATTTATTAATAATCAGAATCCAGTGACTGCCTTGAGTGAAGCGGTCACAAAAATCGGAAATTACGAATGGCCTCAAACATATACAAAAGCGGTGAAGGAATTATTCACTGCGATTGCAGATGCGCTTGAAAGGCCTTTAGGTGATGACTATCGCGAATTCTTAGTTGAAATTCCATCAGTGGCCAGAATGATTGCAGCTACACTGCAAAATACTGCAAACCCAACGATGCTAGATGCAGGCTACAAAGCAAATGTAATTCCTAAGGAAGCAAGCGCCGTAATTGATGGTCGTTTCCTACCTGGACATGAAGATGCATTAAATCGCACAATTGCGGAAATCGTTGGACCAGAAATTAAGATTGAAACAGTTACGCACGATATCGCCCTAGAAGTGCCGTTTGAAGGCGAATTAGTTGAGGCAATGAAATCTGCGATTTTGAAATTAGATCCGGAAGGAATTCCAGTTCCGTATCTGATGAGTGGCGGAACTGATAATAAGGCTTTAAGTGAATTGGGAATCGTAGGTTATGGTTTCTCACCATTGCGATTACCAGCAGACCTTGATTTTATGGCGTTATTCCATGGAGTAGATGAACGGATACCGCTTGAATCACTTGAATTCGGCGTAAAAGCTCTAGAAGATTTCTTACTCAACTGCTAACTTCATTTAGAGCTTGCCTGACAACTTCGGGAAGTGAAATTTCTTCGCTTCTTAATATTCCTCTGAGTTGAGCCCCTGTTCGGGCACCAACTATTGCGCTGGTTACACCAATTGAATCACGTACCCATGCAAGTGAAACTTCAAGTGGCGAATAACCCAATCCATCAGCTGCAACCTGTACTGCTTCAACAATTCGTTTTGAACGATCATCCAAAAATGGTTCGATAAAGCCAGCGAAATGTGGACTCGCGCCACGAGAATCTGATGGGATTCCATTTCTATATTTTCCGGTTAACACACCACGCCCTAGAGGCGACCATGCAAGGAGCCCGACATTCAATTCTGTTACGCAAGGTAGCACTTCATTTTCAATTTGCCTATTTAGAAGAGAGTATTCATTTTGAGTAGTTGCTATAGGAGCTCTTAATTCTTGTTTGGTTATCGCTCTTGCAGTCTGCCATCCAGAATAATTACTAATGCCTACATAACGTGCGCGTCCTGATTGATAAGCAGTTTCGAGGGCGGCAAGAGTGTCATCCAGAGGAGTCTCATCATCCCAAGTATGAACTTGCCATAAATCAACGTAATCTGTCCCTAAGCGTTTTAATGAACTATCTAATTCAGAGAGCAACGCACCACGAGATGTATTAACAGTCCGTACACCATCGATAAAAACTATTCCTGCTTTTGTAGCGATAATTGCATCTTCGCGTTTAAATAGTGAACCTACTAAACCGCCGATTACTTTCTCAGAATCGCCAGCACCATAAACTGCAGCCGTGTCAAAGAAATTACCACCGGCATCGAGAAACGCTCTTGCTTGATCAGCAGCCTCGTGTTCATCCGTATCTCGGCCCCAAGTCATTGTTCCAAGGCCAAGGCGCGAAAGCGAGAGTCCAGTGTTGCCAGCTTTGCGTAATTCCATAGCGAGAACTTAGACGAATTCCGGATAATTGCATTAACCTTTAACTCTCATGTCTCGAATATTCTTGTTACGTCACGCACATTCAGTAGCCAATGCCAAAGGGATTTTGGCAGGTCGAATGGAGAACATTCCCCTTTCTAAAGAGGGACAAACCCAGAGAACTCTTCTGGCCACACGATTAAATGGAGCAACTTTTGATCAGGTGCTCTCATCTCCAATCCAAAGATGCATAGAGACCCTAGGTAAATTAACTCTGAATGTAGATATCGCAGAGGAATTTCAAGAAGTGCATTATGGTGATTGGACTGGAAAGAAAACCTCAACTTTGATGAGGAATGCAGCTTGGAGAGAAATCCATAAAAACCCAGCCTCAGTTAGATTTCCAAACGGAGAAACGCTCCCAGAGGTGCAAACTCGAGCTTTACTTGGCATCGACAAATATGTAAATAAAAGATCCAAAAATATATTGATATCGACTCACGCTGACGTGGTTAAAGTTTTGGTCTTGCATGCCTTAGGGACTCATTTGAATAACATAGACAAGATAAGTGTGGATAACGCTAGCATCTCAATTATCGATCGAACAAAAGATGGTTTCAGAGTAATAAAAGTAAATGACACCTCAGCAAATGTGAAAGATTTTCTCAAATGAGCCGAATCCGCAGATTAGATCCTGTTGAAAGTTTTATCGTAGGCACGATTGGTCATCCGGGTGAACGGGAATTCTATTTACAAGCTAAGTACCATGGTGCAATACATAGTTTTGCAATCGATAAGAGTCAAGTAATCGCTTTGGCCGATCGAATAGCCATGCTCATAGGAGAGTTAAAAGCGGCAGATTACCGTTTTGAAAATGTAGTTGCTGTTAATCTAGAAGTTCCATTAATTCCAGAATTTCAGATTGGAGTAATTGGAATAGTTTGGTTAGGTGAAAGCGAACAGGTTTCATTGGATATTCAGGAAATTACTGAAGGGGATAACGATTTAGATCTGGAAAGCAAAGAGGGTCCGGCAGTTTTTCGAATCATGATGTCACCGGACATTGCTAATGCTTTTATAGGTCAATCTAGAAAGGTTGTCGCTGCAGGGCGGGCACCATGCCCTTTTTGTGGCTTACCCATTAACAAGGATGGACATTTGTGTCCAAGAGCTAATGGATATCGAAGATAGTTTTGATCAACTAGTTACGGGTCCTGTAGAAATTGTGGGTCGATTAGTAGATGCATCCAACGCCTCACTTTTTTGTAAAGTTGGTAACGTCAATGCAATCTACAAACCAATTGCAGGTGAGAGACCATTATGGGATTTTCCAGATGGAAATCTTGCGTGGCGTGAGGTTGCTGCTTACCAGATGAGCGAAGCATTAAAACTTAATTGTGTGCCACCAACTATTCTCAGAGAAGGGCCTTTCGGGGAAGGTTCGTTACAACTTTGGATTGATGATTGCGAAGAAGTAGGTGAGCGGTACTTAGAAAAAAGTGAAGAATTACGCAAAATAGCCCTACTTGATGCAGTGATAAATAATACTGATAGAAAAATCGGTCATCTACTTTATAAAGAGGGTCAGATTTTTGGTTGTGACCATGGTGTAACTTTCCACCAAGACTACAAATTACGAACTGTGCTTTGGCAATTTGCTGATTTATCACTTACTGAATCGGAGCGAACTTCACTTGAGAAATTGGACATTGATCTATCCAATTTACTTACTGAAAATGAAATAGAAGCTACTCAAATGAGAGTTGCAAAGCTCTTGCAAGAAAATCGCTTTCCGCTACCACCTACTGATTGGCCAGCCATTCCATGGCCACCTTTTTAGAGTAATAAAGTAGATAATTAAGTTAGGATTTCCCAATGAAAAGCTGGCCAACGACACCAATTCCTGCTGTTGTTAAGGCAACTAAACCGCTATTTATTCACTCTACCGAGCAGCAAGGTTTGGTAGAAATTCCCATCAAGAATAGATACCAGATGTATGTTTGTGGAATTACTCCATATGATGCTACCCATCTAGGGCATGCGGCGACTTATTTAACATTTGATTTAATACATCGATATTGGTTGGCGCAAGGTGCATCAGTAAATTTCATCCAAAACATTACTGATATAGATGATCCTTTGCTTGAAAGAGCCAATCGAGACGGAGTTGATTGGAAAGATTTAGCTCATTCTCAGATCGAACTTTTCCGTTCAGATATGGAATTACTACGTATTTTGCCTCCAGCACACTACGAAGGAGCGGTAGATGCTATTCCCGATGTGGTGAAAGCGATCAGCTTATTAGATGAAAAAAGCGCTGTTTATGATATTGAATCGGATAAATATTTTGCGGTGCAATGCGATCCTGATTTTGGCAATGAATCACACCTTTCACGTCAAGAGATGCTCTCAATTTTTGCCGAACGAGGCGGAGATCCACAACGAAAGGGCAAAAGGGATCCACTCGATGCCCTTTTATGGTTGTCGCATCGAGATGGCGAACCTTATTGGGAATCGATATATGGCAACGGGCGACCAGGCTGGCATATTGAATGTGCAGCAATTGCACTCAAATTTGCCGAACCTTCCGAGGATTTCGTAATTGATATTCAAGGCGGAGGAAAGGATTTGATTTTCCCTCACCATGAAATGTCAGCTTCTCAAATTAAAGTTTTAACCGGAAAGAACTTCGCTAGAGCCTATGTGCATGCAGCCCTTATCGGTCTTGATGGCGAAAAGATGAGTAAATCAAAAGGAAATTTAATCTTTGTTTCCAAATTAATTGAGGCTGGTGTGCAGCCAATGGCAATACGTTGGGCTTTACTTAAACGGCCGTACGGTGAGGAATATATGTGGCAGCGCAATGAAACCAATATTGCTCAAGTCGAATTAGACGCATTAACAAATAAATTACAAGGTTTAAGCATCCCTCCAACAGAAGAATTAATAGCCAGAATCTATGATTTGTTATCAAATAATTTAAGGAGCGCTGAGGCTATTGCTGCAATTAATAATTGGGTAGCAAGTGGCGGTAGTGGAGGAGATGCAAAGGCCTTACGTAATGTAATTGATGCGTTATTGGGAATCATCCTGCCTGCGTAAAAAACGTTCCAATTCTTTAGCTATTTCATCTCCTGTAGTTTCTTCAAAATCAGTGTCGTCTTTGTCTGCCTCTAGTTGTTTTACGTATTCACCGATTTCAGCATCTTCCTCTGCTAATTGTGAAACTGCTATCTCCCAAGCTTTCGCAGCTTGAGTTAAATCTCCAGATGGAATTGTGATTTCAAAAAAATCAGAAAGTTCATCAATTAGAGCAAGAGTAGCTTTTGGTGAGGGAGCGGCCGATGCATAATGAGGTAACGCAGCCCACAATGAGAAAGCGTCCATTTCTCTGCGCTTACAGAAATCTTGAATAACACCGAGTATTCCAGTTGGCCCCTCATAGCGGCTTACTTCAAATCCAATACGTTTAGCAAGATCAGGATTGGAGCTAGTCCCCGTGACAGTTATTGGTCGAGTGTGAGGAGTATCAGCCAGCAAAGCTCCAAGGCTTACAACCAAATCAACTTCCAAATCATCTAAAAGATCTAGCAATTCATTTGTGAAAGATTGCCATTTGAAAGAAGGTTCTGGTCCAATAATTAGAATGAAATCAAAATCTAAATGTGGAGTGTTCAGTGCGTAGACAACAGTTTTCGGCCATTTCAATTGTCGAATTTGGGAGTTATCTATAAATACCATTGGCCTAATCTGTTGGAAATCATAGAATTCTTCTGAATCAAACTCGGCAATGACATTCTCTTGATTTCCCCAAGAATTTAGTAAATGAGTAATAGCGCCAGAGGCAGCTTCGCCAGCATCATTCCAGCCATTAAATGCAAGAACTGCAACTGGATTACGAAGATGAGGAATCTCGTGAATCTGCATGAGAACACCTTACGGTAACCTTTGACGCATGGCGAGCCAATTCTTTGAATCAGTTTTATTTGATATGGATGGCTTAACTATCAACTCCGAACCTGAATGGTTAGAAGCTGAAAGAGAAGTAACAGCTTCCTTTGGGTACACATGGACCAAAGAAGATCAGGCCCATTGCCTTGGTGGTCCTTTGCATAAGGTTGGCGAATACATGTCGAAAGTTACGAACAGTTCAGAGCCAGGAGATTATTTCCACAAGAAACTTGTAGATTTAATGACAGAGAAAATTACGATTAGTGCTTCATTTATGCCTGGTGCGAGAGAATTAATTAGAAATCTGCATTTTGCTGGAGTTCCTATGGCTCTTGTTTCAGCTAGTCCAAGAGCTCTCGTTGATGCGGCATTAAGCCATGTAAAACCAATACCATTCAAGGCAACTATTTCGTCAGACGATGTTCTTAATACTAAACCAGATCCTGAAGGATATTTAAAAGCAGCACGAATGCTCGATGTGGATATTCGAAATTCATTAATTCTAGAAGATTCCGCAACGGGTGTAGCCGCGGCGAGAGCTAGCGGTGCTCGCGTTATTGCAGTTCCACATTTAGTTGAAATCGAGGCCGACCATCAGACGAAAGTTATAAATTCCTTGGAGGAACTTTCAGTCGATCTTTTACGAGAATGGTTTATTAATTGGTAAATGCAGGACAAATACTTTTAAAGCTACACCAGTCACATAAGCGACTTTTCTGAGTTGGCCAGTAATCTTCTTTGATTGATATTTTGATATCACTTCCGGTCTGCAGAGCTTTCTTCTCAGCGATCAGCAAATCATTTTCAGTTGGGTTACTCTTTATTATTTGTTGGTCACCTAGATAAAGAAGCTGCAATAACTTTGGGATTACACCATATTTTCGAAACCAGAGGAGTCCATAAAATCGAAGTTGAAAAAGAGCTTTCTCCTCATAACCTGCCTTAGGAGCCTTACCAGTTTTGTAATCAACAATTCTAACTTCACCGGTTGGAGCAACATCAATTCGGTCCACAAAGCCATGCAGTAATAATTGATCAATTTCAGGAAGTTCGAGATGTTCCTCGATGTGAGTTGGCTGAAAACTCTGTGGGTTTTCCAATTGGAAATAAGAAGCTAATAATGCATTAACTCGATCAAGCCATTCTTTATCATCTGATACTGCACTGGCCAATAAATTATCTGCTTCCTTTTGTACTTGCCAATGATGCGGAGCTCTTAATACCGCATTTTCCAAAGTACGTTCGGAGGCAGGCATAGCCATCAGCTCTTCTAGAATTGTGTGAACCAATGTGCCACGCGCCGCATCTAATGAAATGGGCTCTGGAAGTTTCTGAATAACGCGATAGTTGTATAGCTGTGGGCATTGCTGATATTCGCTAATTCTGCTTGGAGAAAGTCTAATCACATCCATAATTGGCTGTAATTTATCTTAGAGGGAAGACACCTTAGGATAGGCGCGTGGCTAAAAAGAGCGGGTTTTTTTCAAGCGGTGATCGAATTCAATTGACTGATAATAAGGGTCGTCAATATTCGTTCAATATCACTCCTGGAAAAGAATTTCACACGCATCAAGGTTTTATTAAACATGATGATCTAATAGGAATGCCTGAAGGTAGTGTTGTGAGTATCAATTCGACAACTGGAGTTGCCCAGAAGTTTATGGCCTTTAAACCTTTACTAACTGACTATGTATTAACTATGCCTAGAAGCGCGACAATTGTTTATCCTAAAGATTCAGCGTTAATTGTTGGTTTTGCAGATATTTTTCCAGGTGCAAAAGTACTTGAAGCTGGAGTTGGATCTGGTGCTTTAACGCTTTCTTTATTAAGAGCGGTTGGTCCAGATGGACTCGTGCACTCAGTAGAACGTAGAGATGAATTTGCTGCGAATGCATCATCAAATGTCGAACATTATTTCGCTGGGATTCCTGAAAATTGGAAACTTACTATTGGTAGTTTAGAAGAACAAGAATTAACCGAGCAATACGATCGCGTAATTCTAGATATGTTGATGCCCTGGGAATGTGTTGACATAGCGGCAAAGGTTTTAGTTCCGGGAGGGGTGTATATGGCGTATGTAGCTACAACTACACAACTTTCAAATGTAGCTGAAACTCTTAGAAAAGATGGACGTTTTACCGAACCAGAAAGTTTCGAATCCCTAGTAAGACCATGGCACCATGACGGACTAGCCGTTAGACCCGAGCATAGAATGATTGGGCATACCGGTTTTCTAATCTTTGCTCGCCGAATTGCTCCTGGGACTGAATTATTACCTCGCCGACGTCGGCCATCGAAAGGTGCATATGGCATCGGAGAAGAATGAGCGTTTAGTTAATTTAACCATTTGCTTGTTAGCTACAAAGAAATTTCTAACTAAAACACAAATATTCAAGGCGGTGGCGGGGTACGACGGTAGCGCCGAGGCATCGGATCGTATGTTTGAACGCGATAAAGAAGAGCTACGTTCACTCGGAATTCAAATTGAGATGCGGAGCATCGATCCGCTATTCGAAGATGAAATCGGTTATCGAATCCTGCCAGAAAGATACAAATTCGATCTTGGCCCGCTAAGCGCTGAAGAAATTACATTGTTGGCGGTTGCTTCACAAGCATGGAAGGAGAGTGCGCTTAAAGACGTCGCACTTTCGACTTCCTTAAGATTGCAATCCCTAGGAATTAACTCAGATTTTTCTGAATTGCCTATTGCGCCCACTGTTTCCCATCTACCTGAGATAGTTCCTGCAATTTTGGAAGCTATAGAATCAACTAAGGTCATAGAAATTCAGTACCGCAACCAGGAAGACCAAGTCGAAACCAAGAAAATTGCCCCTTTGGGCCTCTATTCTCGTAACTCACGTTGGTATTTATACGCTAATGACATCTCAAAGAACGAACATCGAAGTTATCGAATAGATAGATTTGCTGGAGAAATCAAGCGAACTAACAAGGCCTTCGAACGCGAGAGTTTTGCTTTTCCAGACACCTACTTTCCAACTTTAGATGCGGTTATCAAAATACGTAGAGATTTTGCACCATCACTAATGGCAAAATCAAAGATTATTGACGCTGAAGCTGATTGGATCACCTGCCAAATTCAATTTGATTCTCTCAATGTTGCGGTGGCTGAAATACTCAGAAATTCGCCTAATGTTTTTGTGATGCAGCCAATCAATCTAGTTTCAGAAGTAACTAAAGCTCTCAGTAATTTGGCGGCAATTCATGGCTAATTCAAGGCTTGAGCGATTATTCGATTTGGTACCTTTTATCGTTAAACATCAAGGTATACCAATTGCGCAACTTGCCGAGAAATTCCAGATTTCAGTTGAGCAACTTGAGAAGGATCTCTGGTTACTTTATATGTGTGGTCTGCCAGGACAAACACCGCTAGAACTTATGGAGTTTCAATTTGAAGATGGTTATGTTTCAGTTCGCAATGCGGATGAGTTGAAATCTCCTCGATCACTTACCCAAATTGAATTGGCAAGTTTAGTTATCGGCCTTGAAATATTAATCTCTCAAGGAATTGCAGGCGCGGAATCGCTTAAAAATAAACTGACTTCTAAATTGGGCACTGAGATCTCATACCAGCCGGCGAGGTCGGATCTTTACTTATCGGAAATTTCTCAGGCAATTCAACAAAATAGAGTGCTCTCTATCGTCTATAACGGTAAATCTCGGGAGGTAATTCCATTTGAAACTTACACAGAAGAGCGAAGTAGCTATCTAAGAGCATTTTGCAAAAATGCTCAGGATCGTCGTACATTTAAAATATCAAGAATCGAAAGTTTAGCAATCACCGAAAATAATGAATTGGCACCGAATCTGGTTCCATCAAATGAAACTCCCAAATCCACAAAAATTTCTACCCATCGGGAGAAGCGGTTGGTCAGGGAGATACTTGGCAATAGTGAGCAAGTCGACTATTACTCTGGTGAGTGGCTAATCTCTGAAACAATGGCATTGGCCGGGGCAGTAGAGCTTCAGGATCCACATCTACGCGCTCAAATTTTGACTCGCATAAAGGCTAGCCAATCTCTATATCTCGAGTAATCTATAGCCATGTTTTTACGCGAACCTACACATATTCTTTTATTGGTATTAGTTCTGGTAATTTTATTCGGAGCTAAGCGTTTGCCTGATTCCGCTAAATCAGTTGCCAAGTCTCTTCGTATCTTCAAGTCCGAAATGAAAGAGGGCAAAGAGGATAATAAGAAGGACAACACACCAGACAACTAAATCGTGGCTAGCACATCAAGTGGCACTATGCCGCTACTTCAGCATCTAGCCGAATTTAGAGAACGAGTTTTTAAATCTTCCGTAATTATCGGTCTGGGTTTCATCGCTAACTGGTTTATCTATAACCCAATAGTTCAAAAGTTGGCTGAACCGGTATGTAATCTTGAATTGGCACAAAGAACTAATTCAGAACAATGTGGAGCGCTGTACATAAACGGTGTTCTTGGACCGATAAATTTGCAGATTAAAGTTTCTTTAATCGCAGGTTTAATTGTCACGGCACCTCTATGGATATACCAGCTATGGGCATTCGTTTCACCGGGATTGCACAAACATGAAAAGAAACGTGCATTCTTATTTCTAACGGCTGCGACTCCTTTCTTTGCAGGTGGTGTCACGCTTGGATATTTGATTCTTCCGGTAGCAATCCGTGTTCTCTTTGGGTTCACACCAAGCGAACTGCAAAACTTGATAAATTTCGGAGATTATTTAGATTTTGTACTTCGTGTGATTCTGCTCTTTGGTCTGGCTTTTGAACTTCCGGTTTTTCTAGTAACCCTAAACCTCTTGGGTGCAGTATCTGGTAAAGCAATCCTCAAACCATGGCGAATGTGGGTCTTTGGAATAACTTTCTTTATTGCAGCATTTACACCTTCAGCTGATCCATTGACCATGTTGCTACTTGCAGTGCCGCTCTATATTTTCTACTTTGCAGCAGGTGGTATCGCTTTGCTTAATGATCGGCGCCGTAATGTGGCTATTAGCGATTAACCCAACCAGTGGTCGCGGCAACGGAGCTAAGGTAGGGCAACAAGTTTCAAATTTCCTTACTGAGAGGAAGATTGAATACAAAGTTATTACTGGCGCAAATGCGATTTCGTTACAAGAGAACTTACGAAAAGCCGCTTCATCAGCTACAGGACTAATCGCAGTTGGCGGTGATGGGTTATTACATATGGCGATTCAAATTGCCACCATTAGTAATCTTCCATTAGCAACCATTCCAGCAGGTACTGGAAATGATTTTGTTCGTACACTTGGTTGGAATCCAGATAAGCCTTTAGAACCATTGTGGGCCGCTTTGAATCAGGAACCACTTTCGATTGATTTGGGCAATATTGATGGTGAATATTTTGGTGCAATTGCATCTACTGGTTTTGATTCGTTGGTAAATGAACGAGCTAACGCTATGAGATGGCCAAAAGGTCCAGCTAAATATAACGTCGCAATGGCGCTAGAACTTCCTAAATTTAAACCAAAGAATTACCGATTTAATATTGATGGCAAAAGTTATGTACGAGAAGCAATGTTAATTGCCGTCGGTAATGGTCAGTCTTACGGAGGAGGAATGTTGGTATGTCCTGATGCAGATCTTCATGATGGGCTACTTGATTTAATGATTCTAAACCCTGTTTCCAAGAGAGAATTCGTGCAAATTTTCCCTTCTGTATACGAAGGTAAGCACGTGGAACATCCTAAAGTGGAAATTATCAGAGCAAAATCAATAACAATTGAAGCAGATGCGATCTGTTATGCCGACGGAGAACGTATTGGACCATTACCTGCACATATTTTGTCATCTGAAAGTGCTCTTCTTACATGGCGGAATTAAGTCCTGCCCAGAGGTATGCGGCATCAAAAGCTAAGAGCACTCATCCAATTGCTAATAATTTCTTTGAAACATTCGATTTTGAATTAGACAATTTTCAGGTCCAAGGCTGTTACGCAATCGAAAATGGTAAAGGTGTTTTAGTCGCTGCACCAACAGGCGCTGGAAAAACCATCGTCGGCGAATTTGCGGCATACATTGCCTTAGAACAGAGTAAAAAATGTTTTTATACGACACCCATAAAGGCGCTCTCTAATCAGAAATATCAAGAGTTTGTCGAACGTTTTGGTGAGGAAAAAGTAGGTTTATTAACTGGTGATAACAGCATCAATAGCGATGCTGAGATTATGGTCATGACAACTGAAGTGCTTAGAAATATGCTTTACACAAATTCAAATTCATTGACCAATCTTGGGTACGTAGTTATGGATGAAGTCCATTACCTTGCGGATAAGTTTCGCGGTGCAGTTTGGGAAGAAGTTCTTATACACCTTATGGAGAGTGTGCAAGTCATTTCACTCTCAGCAACAGTTTCGAATGCAGAGGAATTTGGCGAATGGCTACAAGTAGTACGTGGTGATACTGAAGTTATAGTCTCTGAAAATCGTCCAGTACCTCTATATCAACATGTATTGATCGGTAACCGACTTTTAGATCTCTTTAATGAAGATGGGACTGTCAATCAATCGCTCTTTCGAACCGAAAGAGAAGCGTTGAGAAGAATACGAACACCCAGACATCGGGGCCGTCAAGATGACGAATCTAGACTTGATAGACCACAGGTCATTGAAAAATTAAATTCAAATCAGATGCTTCCAGTTATCACTTTTATTTTCTCACGACAAGGTTGTGACTCCGCAGTAAAACAATGTTTGGCTGCTAATTTGCGACTTACTAACACTGAAGAGCGAGAAGAGATTAAAGCGACTGCAGTTAAATACACGACAAATATTAGCTCGGAAGATCTAGAACTTTTGGGGCATCATGAATGGCTAGCTGCACTTGAACGTGGAATCGCTGCGCATCACGCAGGCCTATTACCGGTTTTCAAATCTTGTGTAGAAGAGCTATTTCAAAGAGGCTTACTTAAAGCTATTTTCGCGACCGAAACTCTTGCCCTAGGAATCAATATGCCGGCTCGCACCGTACTTCTTGAAAAATTAACTAAGTGGAACGGTGAAGGGCATGTCCCAATTACACCGGGTGAATACACGCAATTAACTGGAAGAGCAGGTCGACGCGGAATTGATATTGAAGGTAATGCCGTAGTCATGTGGTCACCAACCGTTGATTCTGCAACTGCTGCCGGCCTTGCAGCAACTCGCACCTATCCGCTTCGAAGCTCTTTTTCGCCAACTTATAACATGTCCATCAATCTCTTAGAGCGATACGGTAGAGACAGAGCCCGAAACTCACTTAAATCTTCATTCGCCCAATTCCAAGCAGATAGGGCAGTAGTTGGACTAGACAAGCAAATTCGACGGAACACTGAAGCCATTAACGATTACGCAACTGAAAATCTCTGCCACCTGGGAGATTTCTCCACTTATGCAAAACTCCGTCGTGAAATTAAACAAGCAGAAGTTCTTATTTCAAAGAGAAGTCGAATAGATAACAAACAAAGAGCTCATTTAGAGAATGAACTATCGGGTTATCGCAAAGCACTTAGACAACATCCATGTCACTCTTGCAATGATAGAGAAGCGCATGCTCGGATAGCAGAACGCGCGGATCGATTAATCCGTGAAAATGAAGGATTGATTGCTAGAGTTGAAAATCGTACCAATGTAATTGCAAAAACATTTGATCGTATTACTCAGGTGCTAAATCATCTTAAATATCTTGATGGAGATAAAGTAACTGCAAATGGCAAAATGTTATCCAAAATCTATGCAGAATCAGATCTTTCAATTGCTGAGACAATCAATAGCGGTGTATTAAGTAGATTATCTGATATCGAAATAGCTTCCGTATTATCTGTTTTCCTCTTTGAATCCAGAAAACCAGAAGCACCCAAAATACCTAATAATCAGGTTCAAGATGCTCTCAAAGAGATAGTTGCTATCTGGTCAAAATTGCATAACTTAGAGAGTGAATTTGATGTCAAGACTCAACGCGAACCCGATTTTGGCTTTTGTTGGATGGCTTTTCGCTGGGGTGGCGGTCATGGTCTGAATTCCGTTTTACGTAATTCAGATTTATCTGTTGGTGATTTTGTCCGCGCAACCAAACAGTTGATAGATTTACTTAATCAAGTTGCAGGTGCCAAACCTGAACTTAGAGAAAAATGTCTCTCTGCTATTAAAAAGCTAGATCGGGGAGTGGTTGTGTACTTAGGAGGTGTGGCATGAGTTTGATGCTTCTAGATAGCGGTTCACTTTGGTATCGCGCTTACTATGGAATGCCAGACACTTTAGTGGCGCCAGATGGCACTCCAGTAAATGCTATTCGTGGCTATTTAGATATGACGGCAAGATTAATTTCAATGTACAGACCAAACAGATTAGTTGCGTGCCTAGATGGCGATTGGAGACCATCTTGGCGCGTCGAACTCTATCCAGATTACAAAGCAAATCGCCTGGAAGAAGATGGAGAAGGCGAAGAAGAACCAGATTTATTAACTCCACAAATACCAATTTTGCTGGACATCTTAGATGCCTTTGGTTTTCCGGTCGTTGGCGCCGATGATTATGAAGCTGATGATGTAATGGCAACATATGCTGCTACAGAATCTGGACCGATTCGTATAGTTACTGGCGACAGAGATTTATTCCAATTAGTCAAACCCGAACCTGATGTTCAAGTGATTTATTTGGCCAAGGGGATTAGCAACCACGATTTAGTTAACCAAGAGTGGATTTCAAAGAAATACGACATTCCAGGTGACAGATACGGTTTATTTGCAACTTTCCGCGGTGATGCATCAGATGGTCTGCCAGGCGTCAAAGGAATCGGAGAGAAAGGGGCTGCTCTTATCGCAAGGCATTATGCAACAGCCGATGAGGCTATCGCAGGTGCTTTAGCAGAACACGAACATTTAAGTGCCGGCTTACGCAAAAAAATTCTTGAAGGACAAGATTATTTATCTTTTGCGCCTAAGTTAGTTGCATGTGCTATAGATGTACCACTACCAAAAATTGAATTGCAGTTACCAAAGAAACCTAAATCAATGGATGAGATTAAAAATTTACAAGAACAATATGGTTTGGGCGCATCAATTGACCGATTAATATCGGCTTTAAATTGGTAGATCAAAGAGAATCATCATGAAGCCTATAGTTCTAATGCCAACTTACAATGAAACAAAAAACATAGGAAGCATATTAAAAAATCTAACAACGGTTGAAAATTTAAAGATATTAGTTATAGACGACAATTCACCAGATAAAACTGCGGATTTAGTTAAATCTTTCAACTATAAAAATGTCGACATTTTGAAACGCGCCGAAAAAGATGGTCTAGGAAATGCATATAAAGCTGGAATCAAAAAGATTTTAGAGAATTCAGAATTTACACATTTAATTTCGATGGATGCAGATGGATCACATAGGGCCGAAGATTTGGAAAAAATGCTGGAAATAGCAAATCTGAATCCAAAAGCGATAATTCTTGGTTCCAGATGGATCCCAGGTGGCCAAATCGTTAATTGGCCAAAAAGTCGTAAATGGCTTTCTAAAGCAGGTACTAGATATGCCAAATGGGCCCTCAAAATGGATATAAATGATTTAACAGGTGGATTTCGTATCTATCCAAGAGTTGCACTAGAAGAATTAGATTTTGATCAGATAACTTCAAATGGCTATTGCTACCAAATTGAAATGGCATTTGCGCTAAATCACTTGCCGGCATACAAAGTGATTGAAGTGCCAATAACTTTTATAGAGCGGGCCCAGGGAAGCTCGAAAATGAGCAGGCGAATCGTGCTTGAGGCGATCTTTAAGGTAACTTGGCTTGGGCTTAGGCGCCGAATTAACCCAACCGCCGATAAGTTACATTATGTTAAGTAAAACTACTCGAAATCGCTAACTGGCGGGCAACTGCAGATCAGGTTTCTATCCCCGTGCGCCCCATCGATTCGACCAACCGTTGGGAAATACTTTCCTTTGCGACCCATTAAGAGATTGCCATTACCAGTTGTAGATGCTGCAAAAGCGGCCTCTTCACGGCTATAAGGACGGTTCCAGTCGCTTGCTAGCAGGCTAAGAGCGGTGTGTGGAGCATGGCGCAGTGCGCTCTCCTCCACATTTACCTTGCCTTTGCGGATGGCATCAATTTCAGCTGCAATCTGTTGCATCGCGGCGATAAATCGATTGATCTCAGTTAAATCTTCAGATTCTGTTGGTTCTACCATCAATGTACCTGGTACCGGAAACGACATTGTTGGGGCATGGAAACCAAAATCCATAAGTCGCTTAGCGATATCGTCTACAGTCACGCCAGTTTCCTTAGTGATTTCTCGGATATCCAATATGCATTCATGAGCAACCAAATCATTTGCACCTGTATACAGAATTGGGAAATCTTTCTTTAGTACATGAGCGATGTAATTTGCCGAGAGAATCGCAGTTTGGGTTGCTCTGGTTAAACCATCGCCACCCATCATTGCAATGTACGACCATGAAATTGGCAAAATACTTGCAGAACCAAAAGGTGCAGCCGAAATTGGTCCAGGACCAGTTGCTGGCCCACAAGTTGGATCAAGTGGATGGTTTGGTAAATATGGAGCAAGGTGTGCTCTTGCAATAACTGGACCAACGCCAGGTCCGCCACCACCGTGCGGAATTGAAAATGTTTTATGTAAATTTAAATGCGAAACATCTCCGCCGAATTTTCCAGGCTGCGCAGTGCCAACTAGCGCATTTAAATTAGCGCCATCGACATAAACCTGTCCTCCGGCGTTATGAACTAATTCGCAAATTTCTGAAATAGCAGATTCGAAAACACCATGAGTTGATGGATAAGTGACCATTAAAGCGGCTAATTTTCCGGCATTTGCTTCGATTTTTGCTTTAATATCGTCTACAGAAACATTTCCAGTTTCATCACATGCAACTACAACTACTTTCATACCTGCCATAACTGCAGAGGCGGCATTAGTGCCATGAGCAGACGATGGAATTAAACAGATATTTCGCTCTGCCCCACCATTTGCATCAAGGTATTTACGAATTGCCAATAGACCCGCAAATTCTCCTTGAGCTCCAGAATTTGGTTGCAAAGAAACATTGTCATAGCCTGTAATTGCCACCAACCAATCAGAGAGCTCCTTAACTAATTGTCGAGAACCCTGATTTTGATCAGCCGGCGCAAATGGATGTAACTGTCCAAATTCTGGCCAAGTTACTGACTCCATCTCGGTTGCGGCGTTTAATTTCATGGTACATGAGCCAAGTGGAATCATGGTTCGATCCAGCGCTAAATCTCTATCAGAGAGAGTGCGCATATAACGCATCATCGCTGTTTCATTGTGATAAGTATTGAAAACCGGATTTGTCAAATAAGCACTTGAACGAATCAACGTAGCAGGGATACTGCTCTCCCCCTTGCTTGCAAGAGTTACTCCAAATGCCTTTGCTAAATCATTTAACAACTCTTCATTTGAAAGTTCATCAAATGAGACACTTACTCGATTTGCATCTACCACGCGTACATTGATGCCAAGATCTGCAGCTGCTTTAACTTGCGCTGCATTGCCATCAAAAGTAACTGTATCGAAGAAAGATTTATTTGAATTAGGCGCTGAAGCCGCCCAACGTGCAGCAATTGAATGAATTCGCTCTGCAATCTCTTTTAGTCCCTTAGGTCCGTGCCACATGGTGTAGAACGCGGCCATGACTGCTAACAAAACTTGGGCAGTACAGATATTTGAGGTCGCTTTTTCACGTCGAATATGTTGTTCGCGAGTTTGAAGCGCCAAACGGAAAGCTGGTGCGCCATGTGCATCAATTGACTGCCCAACTAAACGTCCAGGCATAGAACGTTCTAATCCACTTCTAACCGCCAAATATCCAGCATGTGGTCCACCGAATCCCATCGGCACACCAAATCTCTGAGTAGAACCTACTGCTACATCTGCGCCCCATTCACCTGGCGCTTTAATCATTGTCAAAGCAAGCAGGTCAGCAGCTGCAACCACTACTCCACCTTTGTCGTGAACCCATTTTGCCAATTCATGATGATCAATAACTGCGCCATAAGTGTTTGGATATTGAACTAATACACCGAAAACTTCATCTGTGATTTCTGAATACTTAGTAACATCAAACGTTTTTACATTCAAACCAAGTGGATTAGCACGCGTTTCGATTACCGCAAGTGTTTGTGGATGCACATTCTTATCAACTAAAAACACTGCATCATCGCTTCCCTTAAATGATCGGTGAGCTAATGTCATCGCTTCAGCCGCTGCAGTTGATTCATCTAGCATTGACGCATTTGCAATATCTAGCGCAGTTAAATCTGTTACCGCTGTTTGGAATGCAAAGAGCGCTTCAAGGCGTCCTTGTGAAATCTCTGGTTGATAAGGAGTGTATGCGGTATACCAAGCCGGGTTCTCCATAACATTTCGAAGCACGACAGCAGGTGTAATAGTTCCGTAGTAACCCATACCGATTAAGCTTCGGAAAACTTTATTCTTGTCAGCACGTTCGCGTAACGCTGCAATTGCTTCATGTTCAGAGAGCGCTTTAGGTAACGCATCAACTAATTTTGTTTTCTGTGCGATTGATTGCGGGACTACATGTGATACGAAATCTTCCAAACTCTTATAACCAAGAGTTTGCAGCATGTAATCAATCTCAGATTGCGTTGGTCCTATATGACGTGAAGCAAACGTCATCGCACTTCCCCATTTCTATCTAAATCCACAGCCCTGCCGAACTAATTTGGAACTAGCTTTATGGGGAAAGGTTAATTCTTTTTAAGCGCCTCGCGCTTTCCTACGAAGGGCCAATTCATCGTTACCTTCGCCACCTATTACCTGGCCATCAACCTCGCCCTGCAACGTTGATAAAGAGCCTTCAACTTCAGATGCCACTTTGCCCACCGCGATACCAAAGACTCCTTGGCCACCTTGTAGAAGGTCGATAATTTCATCTGGAGAAGAGCATTCGTAAATAGAAGCTCCATCTGACATCAAGGTCATCTTCTCAAGGTCGTTAATTCCCCTTGAACGAAGGTGCTCAACTGCGGTGCGGATGTTTTGAAGCGAGACCCCGGCATCTAATAGGCGCTTAATAATTTTTAAAACCAAAATATCGCGAAAGCCATAAAGTCTTGCACTTCCCGATCCGGTTGCGGTGCGAATTGATGGTTCAAGAAGTCCAGTGCGAGCCCAGTAATCTAATTGGCGATAGGTAATTCCAGCAGCCGAACATGCAGTCGCGCCACGATAACCGATAGTTTCAAGCTCTTGAGTTGTCATATTTGCCATGACTTAGGAATCCTTGCCTGTGGGGAGGCTCCAAATGTACGACCCCTTTAACCTGACAACAAGGAGCGACACGCACAAAACCTCTACTTTAGGTTTAGAGTTGTACATATTAGGCAAAATCTTCGGGCGAAATCTCATCTAAGAACTCTTTAAATTTCTCAATTTCATCTTCGCCCTGCTCTGGAATGGAGATACCTGCGGCATCAAAAAGCTCAGTACGAGCGAGAATTGGAGCATCGACTCTAACTGCCAGAGCCAAAGCATCCGAAGGTCTTGAAGAGATCTTCTCTTCTCCACCTTGCTCATCAACCAAGATCAAATCTGAATAGAAAACGCCATCACGCAACTCAGTTAAATGTACAGAGCGTAATTTAATCTTCTGATTTTCCAGAATATTTACCAATAGATCATGGGTAAGTGGACGTTGAGGAATCATCCCTTGCTGGCTAAAAGCGATTGCTGTCGCCTCTGCGGTGCCTACCCAAATCGGTAGGTATCGACTTCCGGAGATTTCCTTTAATAACACAATCGGTTGATTTGAAGGCATCTCGATTCGAACGCCCACTACCTCTACCGGAATCATAATTGAGCTTCGATTAACGTAATCTGTTTAAGCCAGAACGCACCAATGATGCATGCAATTTAACCGAGAGGGATGCCAATTCGCGTTGCACCTCTTCAGCGCGCGCCTTTGCTTCGATGCTCTTTTGTCTTGTTAAAGGTGTGATTACTTGTTCGATCAAACCAATCTCGCGGTCTGAAGCAGACTTAAATGAACGCAGATGACGTGCTTCAATACCAAACGATGCTAATTCAGTCACAACTTTAGCTACAGCGAGTGCATCACCATCGTAGTAGCGACCAACTAAAGTTATAAGTCCATAGCTTTCGATTTCAACAAGCTGTTCATCCTTCAAGCCAGATGCTTTTAAAAGTTCTTCTCGAGATAACCGAAGTTCAGAGCTCTCTGCAAACGATGCTGCGCTTATATCTGAATCTGTAGAAATCACGCCAAGTCTTGGCGCTGGCGCGGTATTTCCGTTACCTGGAGTTAGGCCACGATCCATAGCTTCCAAATTATCTTTAATCACTTTTAGAGGTAAGTATTGGTCTCTTTGAGCAAGCAAGACATAACGCAGACGATCCAAATCAGCGGCAGTGAATTTGCGATATCCAGATGGAGTTCGTTGTGGTTCTATAAGACCTTCAGATTCTAAAAAGCGAATCTTTGAAATAGTCACATCAGGAAATTCACCGCGAAGACGTCCTAGTACTTCCCCGATACTTAAGTATGCACGTGCTGGAACTGACATTTAATCTTTCCTATTTCTGCTAACGCTGATTACTTTTTTGAATTCTTAGAATTGTTTTGATTTTTTAGATTTTGAACAAAGAGCATATGAAATTTACCGAATTGAATTTCATCACCACTTGTTAAAGTAGCGCGAGCAATCGAATTATTATTAACGTAAGTTCCATTAAGACTTCCAAGATCAATCAATTCGAAACGTTCACCCGCTCTTCGGATATTTGCATGCTTACGAGAGACAGTCACATCATCTAGAACAACATCATTGTCGCCAGAACGGCCAATAGATGAATCTGGGGAATCTAGAAGGAAGCGCTCTCCTCGATTTGGTCCACGATGAATAATTAACATCGCAGATTCTGGGTTTAATTGGGAAATAACGTTTCGCTCTTCAGTAGTTAGCTGTTCTAAAGCTTCTTCAGAATCAACTGAGCGCAGTCCAAGATTGATAGTAGAGGTGACCTCGTACTCAATCTCTGGCATCTCTCACCCCTTTAGCTATTTACGTTAACTAAACCTTGAGGGCGAACTTAATGAGTTGCAGGGGTTACCGTCAAGTGGAGGTTTTAGCCGATAAGTGCGGTGTATCCAGCAGCATCCATCAATGAGCTCGATGGTGTTGAAACTTCTACCTCTGCAATCCATCCAGCGCCATATGGATCTGAATTTAAAGTCTCTGGAGCGGAATCTAATTGCTCATTAATTGCAACCACGGTCCCGGTTACAGGTGAAAACAATTCTGAAACGCTCTTTGTTGATTCAATTTCACCGCAAACTACGCCTTCAGTGACAGATTCGCCAATTTTCGGAAGTTGCACATAAACAATGTCACCTAGTGCGCCTTGTGCGTAATCTGTAATGCCAATCTTGTAGCGATTGCCACCTAGACCTTCAACCCATTCATGATCTTTTGAGTACTGAAGATTTCCTGGCACATTTGACACTATGGCGCTCCTTATTTCTGTTAACTTCTCTTAGCTTCTCTTAATCTTTGACGATTAATCCGTTGGGAAATCTAATACTTTTCAAGCCAGATAGAAAGTACCAAATTCCAGTAATTAAATAGAGCGCGATACCCCAAACGCTAAATGCCCACCCGAAAAGATATCCCAGGGTGCCAAGCCATCCCTCGCTTTGTGAAAGAAAGAGTAGAGGGAAGGCGTAGAGCAGATTAAAGGTTGCAGCCTTACCAATGTAATTGACAACCAGAAGAGGCAATTTCCTACGTTTTAATCCCAGGTTTACAAAAAGAAGAAGGGCATCCCTAAGAATCAAAACCAAAACTAGCCAAGTTGGGAAAATTTGGCGATCCCATAGAACGTATAAAGAGGCCGCAATGTAAAAACGATCAAAGAGTGGATCAAGTATGGCGCCGAGTGCGGACTCTTGATTTAACCACCTTGCAACTTTTCCGTCGAAGTAATCCGTCAAACTAGCTATAGCAAGTACCAGCAACGCCAAGGCGTCGCGACCATCGCCTGCCAAGAGAAGAAATACCGGAATTAATGCGCCACGAAGCATTGAAAGCAAATTTGGAATTGTAAACATCAGTCGCGTTCTCTTATCTTTACCGAAACCTGAACTGGGCTACCTTCAAAGCCAAACTCTTCACGAAGCTTTCGCTCGATAAAGCGTCGATAAGGCGGTTCGATCCAATCATTTGTAAAGACCACAAACTTCGGTGGTGCGATGCCAGCTTGAGTCGCGTAATAAACCTTTGGTTGCTTTCCGCCACGAACTGGAGGTGGCGTCGCGCCAATTAGCGCACCAAGGAAAGAATTTAATTTTCCAGTTGGAACGCGAGTTTCCCATGAAGCAAGAGCTGTTCGAAGTGCCGGCGCTAAGCGATCTCGGTGCCAACCGGTTTTTGCAGCAACATTAACCCTTTGCGCCCAGGTTATATGTGTTAAGTGGCGGTCAAGTTCCTTATCTAATGCGAGGCGACGATCTTCATCGACTAGATCCCACTTATTCATAACTAATACCAAAGCCTTACCTGCATCTTCTACCATACTAATAATTTTCAAATCTTGTTCGGTCATGGGCTCTGATGCATCAAGCACAAGCGCAACTACTTCTGCTCTTTCTAGCGCAACTTGTGTTCTTAGAGTTGAATAGTAATCGCTACCACTTGCTTGATTTGCGCGCTTCTTAATTCCTGCAGTGTCTACAAAACGCCATGTTGATCCACCAAATTCAATTAACGAATCCACAGGATCACGTGTAGTTCCTGCTTTATCGTCAACTAAGGACAACTGTTCTCCCGCAATTGCATTTAACAAACTAGATTTACCAACATTTGGCCTGCCGATTAATGCCACTTTGCGGTGATTATCTTTAACTATTCCACTGCCCACTTCTGGCAAAGATGCAACAACTAAATCAAGTAAGTCAGCGCTTCCCTTGCCGTGAAGTGCAGTCACAAAATGTGGCTCTCCAAGACCTAAATTCCACAATGAATGAGCGTCTGCTTCTTCTTTTGGTGAATCAACTTTATTGGCAACCAAGAAGACTTTCTTTTGGGATTTGCGAAGCGCATCAACCAGCGCTTCATCTTCAGTTTGAGCACCTACCTGAGCATCTACTACAAACAAAATTACATCAGCCTCTTGAATTGCTATCTCTGCACCAGCGCTCACACCAATTGATATCCCATCAGGATGCGATTCCCATCCCCCTGTATCCATCAAAATAAATTCTCTTGAATTCCATTCACATTCGTAGCGAACACGATCTCTAGTAACACCAGGAACATCTTCGACAATTGCTTCGCGTCTTCCAAGAAAACGATTAATTAAAGTTGATTTTCCAACATTAGGTCTGCCAAGAATTGCCACAATAGGTAAACCCAGCAGTTGCCGCTCCTTTAAAAGTTCCCATATCAACTCAACTGTTTCTTCTAAATTAATTTCAGTCGAATCAACCTCAACTGCATCAACGGCTTTTTCAAGAGGCGATGTTTGCCGAGTTGAATCTTTTTCATCTCTAAGCGCTAAAGATTCCGCTAGATCCTTATCAGTATTTAACTCTGCTTCTCGACGCTTAGCTCGCGCTTGTAAATCTGCGGTTAAAAAAATCTTTAGTTGCGATTGTGGCGCAACTACAGTGCCGATATCGCGACCCTCCACAACAATTCCTCGTTGAGCTTCTTCAATTATTTTTCTTTGCAAGGTCAATAATTCTGCGCGAACTTCTGGCATGGCCGCAAAAGTAGATACGTTCGAAGTTATCTCTTCACTTCTGATAGCTTCAGTAATATCAACTTTGCCGCATTTTAAATTTGGCTTATTTGGATCAGGATTAAAAGTTAATTTTTCATCCCGAAGTGCTAAAACCAGTTCGGTTTGATTAGTAATTTTCTTATTTAACGCCAGCCAGGTTGCGCCGCGATACAACGCACCGGTATCCAAATAATTCCAATTTGCTCTTTTAGCTAATGCTTTAGACGAACTGGATTTGCCTGCTCCGCTCGGACCATCCATTGCAACAATGATTGGCATTTACTTCTCCGATCGTGGAGGATGCACGCGCCAACCTGAAGTTGCTAAATGTTTCTGTAACAACTCTGCATTTGGTGCGCTTAAAGCTAACAAAACTAAACCTGTCTCTTGCTCTGGTGAATGTTCAATAGTGATATCTTCCACGTTTACATTAGCTTTTGCACATTCATCAAATAACAGAGCCAACTGATTTGGCTTATCTTCGAGCACTACAGGCAAGTAGGTGTAATTACGAGAAGCGCTTCTATGCTTTCCTGGCAATAGGTGGCGACCTTTACGGCCACGGTGTAAAACGTTTTCGACATCGTAATTGTCGATTAATGTCGATAAATCTTTTTGGAAATCTTTTAAAAGGGGTTCGATTGCCTCACGATTCAAACGAAGTATCTCCCGCCAAAGATCGGGATTAGAACCGGCGATCCGCGTGGTATCCATAACCCCAGAACCTGCAAGAGCAAGGAATTCCGGACTTTTATTCTCTAATTGGGCAGCTAATAGCGATGAAATTATCTGTGGGAGATGGCTTACCGAAGCTACCGCAGAATCATGATCTTCTGGGCTCATAGCTATAACTCTGGCGCCTAGCTTTTCGATTAGCTCTTTTACCAACGCTATAGATTCTCCAGATGTTTCGGGAAGTGGAGTAATGATCCAACTCTTTCCTACAAAGAGATCAGATTGCGCCGCCTCTGCCCCATCAAGCTCTCTTCCTGCCATTGGATGGGTAGGACAAAAACGTTTAGATAGCGCTTTATCTGTTTGTACTTCTACTTTAACTTTAGTTTTTGTGCTACCTATATCTATAAACGTTGACTTTGGATACAGATTTTTGTATCTATTTACTACACCCGAAAGCGCACTTGTCGGCGTCGCAATGACCACAATAGTAGGATCTTCAATTACAACTGATTCGACTAAGTCGTTAGCTAAATTCTGTGCGCGGCCATCTTCATCAAAAAGTTGGACCTCTGCTCCAGCCCGCTTTGCGCCCAAGGCAATTGATGTGCCGATTAGACCGGCTCCAATAACTACAATTTTCATAGATTCAGATACAACCTTGCAACCTTATTGGGCTAAATCTTTACGTAGCGAAGTGGCCCCTCGAAGATAAACATGATTGGCAACCGATTTAAGCTGCGCATGAAGCATCACACGAATAACCAGCGGTAATGCGCCGGGGACATCCATCTCGACCGCACATAAAAGTGGCACGGCGCCAAAACCAATCTCTCTGGCAAAGGCAGCAGGAAAGGCAGCATTTAGATCAGGCGTGCAGGTAAGAATCACTGAGATAACATCATCTGCGGTTAGATTATTAGCCTGCAAAATGGCAGGCAGTAGCTCTTTAACTCCTGATGCGATCTCCTCGGGAGTATTAGCCTCTACTTGAATCGCCCCTCTAATAGCTCTCAAGTTCATGTCGAGAGTTTACCTTTCCTTTTCCACAATTCGTTGGATTTACTATTAACGTTATTCCGACTTCTTGTTTTATCGACAAATCGGAATTCTCTTCCAATCCTTCTCTATGATTCTTCGTAAAATCGATTCTGACAAATATCGATAAATTTATATTTGTGGATGTTTTTACGCCTCTAAATGTCGATAAATATGTTTTCGATTTTAATTCGTAACGATTTATCGATATATTAATTTTCGGATAAAAGGGATATATAAACAAAAAGTTAAAGAGCTAAAGCCTTATATAAATTAGCCACTTCAACGTCATTTAGGTCCCGCCAACGCCCCTCTTTTAAATCACCCAATAGGATCGGGCCAAACTGACTTCTTACTAATCGAAGAACCTTCACTCCGATCGCATCCATTAATCGACGAATAATGTGATATCTACCCTCATGGATTTTAAGTTCAACCCAATTATTTGGTAGCTCTTTATATCCTGTAACTCGTGCGATCCCATCTTCTAATTCGACCCCCTTTGTCAGGATGGATTTAGCATCTCTCGGAAGTTCACCCTCGAACTGAACTAAATAGGTCTTCTCAAGTCCATAGCTTGGGTGGGTGGCCCTAAAAGTTACATCCCCATCGTTAGTTAAAAGAATTAGACCTTCTGAGTCCTTATCTAGGCGGCCGACATGAAAAAGTCGTTCTTTTCGAAAATCCACCAACTCAGCTAAAGATGGACGACCATCTGGGTCGAACATAGTAGATAAAACACCTCGCGGCTTATAAAGTGCTAAATAAGTTTTAGATGAAGAGGTTGTGATTGTCTCACCATCAACCTCTACTTTAGACTTTTCATCAACTTTATAGCCCAATTCGGTAATTCGTTTGCCATTTACCTTTACGCGGCCAGCCTCAATCAATGAATCGGCACCGCGACGGCTAGTTACACCAGCATCGGCGATATATTTATTTAAGCGAATAGCCATAACCGCAAGATTCCCATCTTTCGAATCTCTGGAGAGAGCTCCAGAGGATGGGCATATTTTATCGTAAGGTCACTGCTTGAACTAATCGGTTAAAGAATCTAATACCTCGTCTAAGGCAGCTAAATCCGGTAGATAAGGGGCCAGCGCTGGTAGATCTTCAATTGAATTGAGGCCAAGTCTTTCAAGGAAGTAGCTAGTTGTTTTATAGAGAATGGCACCAGATTCATGTTCCAGGCCAGATTCCTCTACAAGGCCGCGATTTACTAGGGTCTTCATAACTGCCTCTACATTAACTCCACGGATCGCTGAGACCCTGGCCCTTGAAATTGGTTGGCGGTAAGCAATGACCGCTAAAGTCTCAAGTGCAGCTTGAGTTAGCCGGTTCTGCTGGCCATCAAGGACAAAGCGTTCAACAACGCTCGATTGATCTGGATGGCTGTAGAAACGCCATCCCCCGTTGATCTTCTTAAGCTCAAAGCCTCGACCTTCAAAGCTATTAACCAATTCTGAAATTGCGCCTTCAATTGCATCTACCGGCTGTTCAAGGATGGTAGCCAGGGTTGTCTCAGTTACTGGTTCGTCGACAACCATGAGTATCGCTTCAATAGAACGGTGTAATTCATTCATTTGGGTTTTCCTTGCTCTCAATAATCTCGCCGTTTTCGCTCTCTAAAACCACTGGGATATCGAATTCTTCCGAGATGATGATTTCGCCATCAGCTGGCCCTACCCAACTTATCTGGAGGTCAGTAAAGGCCTCTAATTGCTCAAATCTGAGCGCTCCTGAACGGTAGAGATCTAGCAAAGCAAGAAAGCGAGCGACGATAACCATCGGTTCTTCCGCATCGTGAATTAGAGCTCGGAAAGAGAGAGATTTTGCAAGACGTAGCGCAGCAGCTACGAACTTGGTCTGTTCGGCAACATTAACAAGAGGGCGATGAATGTGTTCGACAGAAACTACTGGAGGCGCTTTTGGATAGAGCACCCGATCAGCTAAAACCGCAAAACGCTCGGGGCCAACTCCGATTAAAACTTCTGGAAGCAAAGTTGCAAAATGCGCCTCTAAGGCTGTGGTTCGAGGGAAACTCTTCTCTGCTAGAGCTATCCGTTCTGCAAAAGTTGCCGCAATCTCTTTAAACGCTCTGTACTGAAGTAAGCGCGCAAAGAGCAGATCGCGCGCTTCAAGAAGGGCAAGATCAGCCTCATCCTCAACTTCACCTTGAGGTAATAATTTCGCAGCCTTTAGATCTAACAAGGTCGCGGCAATAACCAAAAATTCGGTTGCTTGATCTAGCTGCCAACCTTTGCCACTCTCTTCAAGTTTTCTGATGTAGCCGATGAATTCATCTGTGACTATGGAGAGCGCAACTTCTGTCACATCCATCTTGTGACGTGAAATTAATTGAAGTAGCAGGTCAAATGGGCCATCGAAGTTCTCTAAATGAACGGCGAAACCTGAATTCTCGATACCTTCCTGCTCTTTAGCAGAATTCTCGAGAAGCTCCATAGCGACAAAACCTATCGCAATTACGTGTAGAAACTTGCCTATTGGCACTCTTACGCCTAGGTTTCAACCTTGAAAGGCAGGTTTAACGCTTGAACGCTAAATCGACATTTGAAGAGGTTGTAACAACTGCATCTTTAACAGATTCAGAAGCAAAGACTCTTCCTAATCCAACGCCACTTACAACTCATGGTGGCGCAAAGGTCATCTCAATCTTTAATCAAAAAGGTGGAGTTGGTAAAACCACAACTACTATCAACTTAGGTGCAGCGCTAGTTGAACTAGGTCGCCGAGTTCTATTAGTGGATTTCGATCCGCAGGGCGGCATGACACTTGGCCTTGGGGTGCGAGGCAATGAATTACCTAAAGAAGAGACTGTTTATTACGCGATTATGGATCCATCGCATAATCCTGAAGATATTGTTCTTAAAAGTTCAATGCCCGGCTTAGATTTTCTACCTGCCAACCGTGAATTAGCTACCGCCGAAACAGTGTTAGGTGCAGAGATCGGTTCGCAATTTTTCTTAAAACGAGTACTTAATCCGTTAAAAGATTTCTACGATGTGATTTTAATTGATTGCCAACCAACTATGGGTCAATTGGCAATTAACGCGTTGGTTGCTTCAGATGAAGTTATCGTACCTTTGCAATGTGAATGGTTCTCACTTCATGGATTCATTGAATTAAATAACAATTTAAATAAGGTGCGTCAAGCGCTAAATCCTGATTTGAAGCTCTCTGGAATTCTGGCAACTATGTATGATCGACGTGCTGTTCATAATCGCGAAGTATTAGCGCGAATTGTCGAACAATTTCCAGAGGATACCTTTGAAACTATCATTGCTAAAACAATTCGCTTCTCTGAGAGTTCAGTCAAAGGCGAACCTATCGTTCAATATGCGCAGAATTCTGGTGCAGCCAATGCTTATCGTCGCTTAGCACGCGAACTTATCTCTCGAGGAGGAGCTAAATGAGCCGCCGCGCTTCCCTGCCAGGTGCAGATGAATTATTTAGAGCTAAACCATTAGTTTCAGTTCCTGATGTGGTTGCAACAGAAGATGCAGTGATGCCGATTGAAGCAACAAAGCCTGCAAAGAAAAGTGGTGCAGTGCGTCAGACGCAACGTCGCCGCGCAACTACCGCTCGCACTCCATCAGGTCGCGAACGCCATGATGAAAAAATTACAGTCTACTTATCACCAGATGAACTTTTCGATTTAGATCAAGCAAGAATCTTGCTTCGAGGAGATCTTGGATTAGCAGCAGATCGCGGACGCATTGTTCGCGAATCTCTTGCAGTAATAATCTCTGACTTAGAGGCCAAGGGCGAAAACTCAATTCTTGCTCGTCGTCTTCGCGGTTTGTAAAAAAATAATTTAACTAAGCTCTAGGGTGCGCTAGTCGATATGACTCGCGCACCTTATCTATTGTTATCAATGTATATATCTGAGTAGTTGTTACTGATGCGTGTCCTAGGAGCTCTTGGACCACTCTAATATCTGCCCCACCATCTAATAGATGGGTTGCATATGAATGTCTAAATACGTGCGGAGTTACCTTTGACGTAAGTCCTGACTTCTCAGCAGCACTTTTAACTATCTCCCATGCACTTACTCTAGATAATCTAGTTCCGCGGTTATTTAAAAAGAGCGCATTCTCATTTAATTTCTTTAAAAGTGAAGGCCTGGTTCGAACTAAATAATCATCAATTGCGCTCTTAGCGTACGTACCCAGTGGAACGATCCGCTCTTTTCCACCTTTCCCGCGAAGCTTTAAAACCCAAATCGACTCGCCATTTACGACATTTTCCGAAATATCAGAGAGATTTATTCCGACTACTTCAGAAACTCGGGCACCAGTACTGTAGAGAAGTTCGAGGAGCAAATAATCTCTTAATGAAATAGATTGACTTGGATCTTTCCCGGCTTCTATTAATTTAGTGGTCTCTTCAACTGTCAAAGCTTTAGGCAAACGCTGCCTTTTCCCGGTCTCTGGCAAATCATCAGTTGGATCGGATATGTTAAATTCTCGATTTAAATATTTATGAAAAGATCTAACTGCACTGTAATTTCGTTCCAAAGAAGATGGAGCTAAATCTTTAAGAGAGAATGCGTACTCTTTAATAGGGCTTTCTGGGTTATTAACCCGCCAATTTAGATATCTAGTTAAATCACGGCGATAGGCCGCAATTGTATTTGCAGCTGCGCCTTTTTCTACACGCAGATAATCAATAAATGAATTGAGTGTATGGATATCCATGGGCCGTTGCTACCGCTTCGTAAACAACTTTACCTTCGCAAACATTTAAGCCCTTCGCTAAATCATTATTTTCGCTCAGCGCCTTCTTCCAGCCCTTATTCGCAATCGTAATCGCATATGGCAGAGTTGCATTTGTAAGCGCGTAAGTTGAGGCAACTGGGACTGCACCTGGCATATTTGCAACACAGTAAAAAATTGAATTATGTACTTTATAAGTTGGCTCGGCGTGAGTTGTTGGTCGGGAATCCTCAAAACAACCACCTTGATCAATTGCAATATCGACTAAAACTGAACCGTGCTTCATCTTTGCAACTAGTGAATTACTTACTAATTTGGGAGCTTTCGCACCATGAATCAATACGGCTCCGATTACTAGATCAGCGGCAATAACTTCCTGTTCAATTGCATGATCAGTAGACATTAAAGTTTTTATATTGCCACTATATAGTGAATCTATATACTGCAAGCGATTGATGCTGCGATCAAGAATTGTTACATCAGCACCTAAACCTCTGGCCATTACCGCTGCATTTAATCCAGCTACTCCGCCACCGATAACCACTACTTTTCCTGGACGTACACCAGGAACTCCACCTAGAAGTACGCCTCGACCACCATTTGGCTTTTGTAGCGCGGTTGCACCAACCTGAGTTGATAGACGACCGGCTACTTCAGACATTGGTGCAAGAAGTGGCAGTTGTCCATTTACTTCAACAGTTTCATATGCGATTGCAATATTCCCTGCTTTGATTAGCGCATCAGTGCACTCTTTTGATGCGGCAAGATGTAAGTAGGTATAAAGAATCTGCCCCTTCTTCATCAACGGGTACTCTGCAGGAAGCGGTTCCTTAACTTTCATGATCATTTCGGCTTTTTCCCAAACGCTATGTGCATCTGGTGCAATCTCCGCACCTTCGGCAATGAAATCAGCGTTTGTAATCGCAGAACCTAAACCTGCATCGCTTTCGATAATTACCTTATGGCCGTTTTTGATGAATTCACGAACACCTGCAGGAGTTAGCGCAACACGGGCCTCTAAAGTTTTGATTTCCTTTGGTACGCCAATAATCATTAGGCTATTTAATCGCAGCTTTAATCAAACCAGCAAATAATGGATGTGGTCTTGTTGGACGTGACTTGAACTCTGGATGAGCTTGTGTTCCAACATAGTAAGGATGAACTTCGCGTGGTAGCTCTACAAATTCAACCAAATCACGTTCGGTATTCATACCACTAAAGACCATTCCAGCAGATGAAATTTCTTCGCGATATTTATTGTTTACTTCATAGCGATGACGATGACGTTCGGTGATCTCACTTTCACCATAAACTTCTGCAACAATCGATCCTGCTTTTAGCGAAGCTTTATAAGAACCTAAACGCATGGTTCCGCCCAAATCGCCTGCGCCTGAAACATTTGCAACCTGATCTTCCATTGTTGCAATTACCGGCGCTGCGGTGTCTGGTGCAAATTCAGCAGAATTTGCATCCTTTATACCGGCTAAATTACGAGCTCCTTCAATAACCATACATTGCAAACCTAAACATAGGCCAAGTGTTGGAATTTTATTTAACCTTGCAAAATTTAGAGCTCCTATTTTTCCTTCAATGCCTCTAACTCCAAATCCACCTGGGACACATATTGCATCGACATCATTCAGAGCGTTCTTTGCTCCCTCTGGAGTTGCACAGTTATCTGATGGCACCCACTTAATCTCAACTTTTGCGCTATTTGCAAAACCACCCGCACGTAAAGCTTCTGTCACCGACAGATAAGCATCAGGAAGATCTATGTACTTGCCAACTAATGCTACTTTCACATGGTGTTTGGGATTATGCACCGCATCAAGTAAAACTTCCCAATCGCCCCAATTAACATCTTTTGCTTTTAATCCTAGGCGTCTTACTACATATGCATCTAAACCTTCATTAAACAAAACTTTAGGAATGTCGTAAATCGAAGGCGCATCAACAGCTGCCACCACTGCCTCTTGGTCAACATCGCACATTGCAGAAATTTTTCGTTTAACCGATTCTGGAATCTGACGATCAGACCGAAGCACTACCCCATCTGGCGCAATACCAATGCTACGAAGCGCAGCAACTGAATGTTGAGTTGGTTTCGTTTTCAACTCTCCCGACGGACCGATATATGGGACTAATGAGATATGTAGGTAAAAAACATTGTCACGACCGACTTGTTGTCGAATCTGTCGGGCTGCTTCTAGGAATGGTTGAGATTCAATATCTCCAACCGTTCCACCGATCTCTGTAATAACTAAATCAACATTTGGTCCATCGAATGCAAGCATTCTTTCTTTAATTTCATTGGTGATATGAGGAATAACTTGAACTGTTTCGCCTAGATATTCACCACGTCGTTCGCGCGCTATAACTCTTGAATAAACTTGTCCAGTTGTAACGTTGGCATCGCCGGAAAGTGATCTATCTAAAAATCTTTCGTAGTGTCCGATATCTAAATCAGTCTCAGCGCCATCATCAGTAACAAAAACTTCACCGTGTTGGAATGGATTCATAGTGCCAGGATCCACATTTAGGTAGGGATCGAGCTTTTGCATTGTGACGCGTAATCCGCGAGCCACCATTAAACGACCAAGACTGGAAGCTGTTAAACCTTTTCCTAGACTTGAGGCGACTCCGCCGGTAACAAAGAGATGTTTGGTCACATGAGAATTGCTCATGGAGCAGTAACTTATCACGTTTTTCAGCGTGACTCTGCAATTAGCTCCTCTGCGTGTTTACGCGCTGATTCTGAATCTTCATGGCCGGCCAACATGCGGGCAATCTCTTCGATTCGTTCATCAGTTGAGACTCTTCGCACTTGGCTAAGTGATACTGATCCGCTCTCATCTTTTGAAACCACGAAATGTGTATCTCCCCACGCTGCAACTTGAGGTAGATGAGTAACAACAATTACTTGAGCAATTTTTGATAGCGACTTTAATCTTCTGCCTACTTCAATTGCAGCTTTTCCGCCGACGCCTGCATCAACTTCATCAAAAATGTAAGTTCCTATGGATTCATTCTGTTCTGAAGCAGCAATTACAACTTCAATTGCGAGGGCAACTCTAGATAATTCTCCACCAGATGCTCCTTTTGCAATTGAAACCAATGGTGCATCTTTATGAGTTTGCAAAAAGAAATTAACTTCATCAAGGCCAGTCGAAGATAAATCTGAAAAATTTGATCCGCTTTGGACTTGCACAACTAAATTAGTATTTGGCATTGAAAGAGAGTGAATTTCTTCTGACACTGCTTTGGATAACTCGAACGCTTTTTTGTTTCGAACCTTCGAAATTGCATTGGCTTCAAATATAGCTCTTTCTTGGAGCTTGACCAACTCTGCCTCTAACTCGGCAATTCGATTATCCCCGCCCTCTAAATCGCTAATCTCATTATCAATATTTGCGCCAAGTTCTATCAACTCATGTAGCGCCTGATTAGGATCAGTAGAAGTTGATTTTGAATGGCGTTTTATAAAAGAGTTGAGTTCGCTCTTGCGATTCTGTAAAAACTCCAAACGACTTGGATCAGCGGCCAGATCGGATAAGTAGCTAGCTAAATTGGCGGCAATATCTTGAACTTCAAAAAAAGCTTCATTCAATTGATCGGAAATCTTTTCTAAAGATGAATCTAACGCTACCGCTTTTTCTAGTGATTTACGGGCGCTTCCTAATTGAGTTAAAACCCCATTTTCATCATCTTCCAAAATGGAACTGGCGCTACCTGCTGTGCTAGTCAACCCTTCAATTGAATTTAAACGATTTATCTCATCATTTACCTCTTGCAATTCACCTGCTTGAGGTTTGATTTTCTTCAGCGCAACTGCGAATTCTTTGAGGGCTGCCAATTCTCTTTCTCGCTCTTTACCAGCGCTCTTCATCGCTCTAATTCTTTTGGCTAACTCATTTGTTTCTGAGAGTGCATCATGTAACTTTGTTAGATCTATATTTGAGTAAAGATCAAGCAGTTCAAGATGTTTTGCTGATTTGGTTAAAGTTTGGCTAGCTGCTTGGCCATGAACCATAACAAGCTCTTCTGCAATTTCCTGGAGCGCACTTGCACTCACTGCTGTTCCACTTGCTACAGCCTTTGACTTGCCGTCCTTGGTAACAGTCCTGGTTAAAATCAAATCTCCATCTTCGGAGATGATCCCTTTCTCGTCAAATCGCTCTATATATTTCTTAGGGATTGTAAATGTGGCATTTGCGATTGCACGTTCTGCGCCATGTCGAACAAGCGCTGAATCAGCTTTGCCTCCCAAGACCAAACTAAGTGCAGTTAATACCATCGTCTTTCCCGCACCAGTTTCGCCAGTTATCACGGTTAGGCCAGGACCGAATTCGAGAAGCGATTTTTCGATTACACCAATGCCAGAAATACTTATTTCATTTAGCGTTGGACGATTAGGCACCGCGCCATCCTTCAATTGGTAATTTAAATTTAGCCACTAAACGATCACTGAAATTCGAACTTCTAACGTGAGCTAATTTAATTGGATCGTTAGCACGTTTAACTTTTACACGATCTCCAACTAACAAGCCATCGAATCTGAGCGCATCTGCCTTAACAATTCCATCCTCTGAAAGAATATCTATCGCGATATCTGATGATGGTGGAATCACTAATGGTCGAGTAAAAAGTGCATGAGCAGCAATTGGGGTTACGACTAGCGCATCTGTTTGTGGCCAAATTATCGGGCCGCCTACACTAAAAGCATATGCAGTTGAACCTGTAGGAGTTGCCACAATCAAACCATCTGCCCACCAGCTACTAATTGGTCGACCATCTATCTGCAAAAGAAGTTCGATCATCGTTCCTTGTTCGCATTCGATGGTTACTTCATTTAGCGCCCATCCGCTAGCGGTACTTTTTCCACCACGTTCGATTTCATACTCAAGAATTAAACGAGGTTCAATAACATAGGTTTTTTTAATGATTGCTTCTGCAATCTCTTCGTAAGAGCTCTTTTCAACTTCAGCCATAAAACCAACACGACCAAGATTTATGCCAAGCAATGGAACACCTAAACGTCTGGCTACTACTGCGCCACGCAATATCGTTCCATCGCCACCTAAAACGATAACAATCTCTGCGTCAGCATCTTCAACGAATTCAAACTCCGTTAAAAAGGATTTAATTTTGCTCTCTGCATCAATCGCTTCTTGGCGATTTCTATTAACTATAAAAATAGCTTTTCGTTTTTGGCTTGCCATCATTGCGGTCCGATCGCTATTGCTGCATCCAAATCAGATTCATTGATCTCTCCTGCTCCACGACGTAACCATAAGAAATATTCAACATTTCCAGCAGGTCCTGGTAGCGAAGATGCGACAATTCCTAATGTGCCAAGACCGACATCAAAAGCGCTATCTGCTACATCTAAGACTGCAGCTTTTCTAAGCGCTGAATCACGAACTACGCCACCTGCACCTAATTGTTCACGCCCAACTTCAAATTGCGGTTTAACCATTAATAAATAATCAGCCTCTGGTTTAGAGACGGCTGCAAGTGCAGGAAGCACCAGGGTCAAAGATATAAATGAGAGATCTGCAACTATTAAATCAACTGGTTGACCAACCTGTTCGCCAGTTAAGTGGCGAATGTTGGTTCGATCTAGAATTTTTACTCGGGGATCTTGACGCAATTCCCAAGCCAACTGCCCATAGCCAACATCAACTGCAACTACCTCAGTTGCGCCACGACGAAGTAGCACATCTGTAAAGCCTCCTGTAGATGCACCAGCATCTAGTGCACGCTTACCTTCAACCTTAATCTCTGGGAAAGCATCGAGAGCTCCGGCTAATTTGTGGCCACCTCTAGATACGAAATCATCACGTTCTCCTTGAATTACTATTGATGTTTCGGCATCTACTTGCGATGCAGATTTAGTGGCAGGAATTCCATTTACTAGAACTGATCTAGATTCAATTAAATCCGCCGCATTTTCACGCGAACGTGCAAGACCGCGGCGAACTAATTCAGAATCTAATCGATTTTTCATTACAAATTAGATTTCGTCAATACTCTTTAGCGCTTCAGTTAATTTGGCATGAAGAGCTTCATATCGTGCAACATGCTCTGGCAGATCAGAACCTTCAATTGATGAGAGCTCTGCGCGAATTTCATCTAAATTAATTTGGCTCATTTTCCTGACCTCCCTGACTTTCCTGTCCTGCTTGTCCTGCTTGTTGCGCGCTTTTTAACAATTTTATTTGATCCGGCTTTACCCGACTTTCCGGATTTGCCACTCTGTCCACTCTTGCCGCTCTTGCCACTTTTGGATTTGTTAACTGGTTTTCCTTCTAAAGCTGCTATACGAGCTTCTAACTTCTGAAAATCTGTTTTTTTAACAAAGCCTCTTTTGGTGACAGCCTTTTCGACTTCATCTTCAATACGAAGACGGAGCGCTTCGCCACTTTCTTGAATCCAATTGTTGACTTGACCTGCAAGTTCAACTGGATCTGAATCCTTTAAACGCTTTAAGTTATCGCGTAGATCTTTAATAGCCACGCGATAACTTTACCGCCTTAGCTGCTCTATGAATTTACCTAAATACGCTTAATTTCGTTAGTTACAACCTGCCAACGGCTTGCAAGTCCTGAAGCGCTTTTCCAGAAACGCCGCCTAATAGAGCCGGAAATCTCTACCCATTCTCCATCTTTTAAAGAGAGCGCGGTTCGCCTTGTTTTAGCGCTCCAACTTTCCAGGTCTATGGTGTCAACGCCACCTTCACTTCGGGTGATTGCAATTCGAAATTGCACTACAACATCGCCGCTAGGTAGCTCACGCTCAGTTGCGATTGTTGTGACCCAACCCCTTAGCGCAACATCATTTAACGAGTAATCGATCTCTTCTACTGTGCTCTGCTCTGCCATTTCTATTAGACCTCCATCTGCTCAATTGCCTTATTGGAGCAATCTTGGAATAGAGCGAGGACAGAGTTATATAGTTATTAACAGAGTTAGGAACGTTCGGCTGCGTCGGTTACTTCATTTGTATCAATAGCTGCACATTTTGCAAACCATTTTCGCGCTTCCTCTTTTCGCCCTGCTGCATCTAGCGCATCTGCATACGCATAGCGAAGTCTGATAGCCCAAGAGTCATTCTCTGTATTTAAGTCATTAGTTTGCAAAGTAACCACTGCAGCTTCAAATTCCCCAAGATCACGACGTGCGCCAGCGGCAACAATTCGTAGTTCGATAGCCTGCTCTTTTTGAAGTTTTTTCGCTTCAGCTGCTCCAGCTAATTCCAGAGCTTTTCTTGGTTTACCTAACCCTCGTTCGCAATCTGCAAGAACTGGCCAGATAGAAACATCACCATTGATACGAAATGCAGCTTTCAAATCCTTAATTGCAATCTCATATTTACCAACTCGATATGCAGCGTATCCTGCTGTTTCACGAACTACCGCAACGCGGCCTGCGTGACGTACAGCAGCTTGTGCGTGTTCGTGCGCTAATTCTGGTTCGCTCTCTGAATATGCATTTACGCAAACTAAGTGCTGTGAAACTACCTTTGCATTTTCAGCGCTTAACGTTAATAAATCTCCGCGCGTGACTTTATCTAACTCTTCTCCTGTAATTCCATCAGGAATAATCGGATCTTTTGAAAAATCTTTATTAATTGGACGACGATCGTCTTTCTTTCTATTATCTAATGAACGATCACCGCGACGCTCTCCTTTTGGCTTAAAAGCAGCGTTATTTGAGCGTGAAAATGAACGTTTTTCACCATCTTTACCTTCTGGGCGTGGACGACGTGGCTTAAATTCACCATCACGCGCAGGTCGTGAAGAGTTTCTCTTTGAATTATTAGAACCTCCGGAATTTCGTCGTGGACGATCTGAAGAACCTGATGATCCGCCTGAACGACGATTTGAATTTTCCATTTTCTTTTCCTTTAACTCTTCACGCTATTTAATTTTATTAATTTATTTTCTTAATTTATTTTCCTAGTTTGAAAAATAAAAAAGGGGATATCAGTGAAGATATCCCCTTTTTATAAAAGAAGTCCGGCGGCGTTCTACTCTCCCACAAGGTCCCCCTTGCAGTACCATCGACTCTGAGAGGCTTAACTTCCGGGTTCGGAATGGGACCGGGTGTTTCCCTCTCGATATGGCCGCCGAAACACTATTGAGATGTCTTAGCTTAAATCGAAAAGTTTTTCATTTTCGTTTCGTAGCTCTCGACCGTATCTCGAGAGCTACACAGTGGACGCGTAGCAACTTTGTAGTTAAATCCTCGGCCTATTAGTACCGGTCAGCTCCAAGTCTTACGACTCTTCCACTTCCGGCCTATCAACCCAGTCGTCTAGCTGGGGGCCTTACTTGGTAAACCAATGAGAAACCTAATCTTGAAGCGAGCTTCCCGCTTAGATGCTTTCAGCGGTTATCCCTTCCGAACGTAGCTAATCGGCGGTGCAGCTGGCGCTACAAC
>JBEAMP010000051.1:0-4309 GCA_041165905.1 Actinomycetota bacterium | reverse complement strand
TTACCGTTATCAAAACCCACCAAGTAATCTGTTATTTGATAGGTAGTTAAATCACCACCCAACGCACCTTGCACAGTGCCATCAGCAGATAGCAGGGTAAGTGAAAGCGTGGTTGGAATTCTTTGTAGCGGAGTAGGAATCGCTTCTTCACGCTCATTATGGCGTCTACCAGGGAATTCCTCTTCATCATCGGCAAGTGCGGCGCCGCGATCTAAACGCATTGCGGTGCTGCCAGCTACATTCATTAATTCATTATCAATTTGATCTACCAGATAACCTTTTAAAGCATTTGATGCGCCAAAAAAGGTAGCGGTAAATCCAAGTGCAGTAAGCACCACGATTCCGATTGTTAATCGAACGCGCAGCGACCACTGATTGATATTCATCTAGTGCAAATTATTTCTTAACTGGCATTCTTAATCGATAACCGACACCACGCACTGTATGAATTAATGGTGGTTCGTAGGTATCGATTTTCTTGCGTAGGTAAGAGATATAAGTTTCTACAATACCTGCATCGCCACGGAAATCATATTGCCATACATGATCAAGAATTTGTGCTTTAGAGACCACGCGATCTGCATTAATTAACAAGTAACGTAGCAATGTAAATTCAGTTGGAGATAGTTCGATTAAATCCCCAGCGCGACGAACTTCATGAGTAGCTTCATCTAATTCCAAATCTGCAAAGCGAATTTTTTCATCATCACCCGTTGTCTCAACTGCTCCGGTACGACGCAAAATTGATTTCAATCGCGCCACTAATTCTTCTAATGAAAATGGCTTAGTCATGTAATCATCGCCACCGCGAGTTAATCCATAAACTTTATCTTCGACGGCATCTTTGGCAGTCAAGAAGAGCACACCAATATCTTGTCCTTCATTACGAATTTTTTCGCAGACTTCAAAACCATTTAGATCTGGAAGCATTACATCTAGAATCATTGCATGTGGTTTGAATTCTTCAGCAACACGAAGCGCCTCTTGGCCACTTGCGGCGGTGCGAACTTCGAAACCAACAAAACGAAGTGATGTTGAAACTAAATCGCTAATGCTCTGTTCGTCATCGACGACGAGGATGCGGCTCTTCGCGTTCTCAGTTGCGTTACTCATGATGAGAGAATCCTCTCTCAACCTGAGAGCTACCTGAGAACGAACCTCAATTCAGGTGCGAAATTAAGCGTTTATTCAGGCTTAACTGAGCGAAGGAGGGCCTGGGCTACATCCAGAACTTCAACGGAAGATTGGCGACCCTGAACTCCATCGGAGACCATCACGCGACAGAAGGGACAACCAACTGCAACCTCTTCGGCGCCAGTTGCGATCGCTTCATCAACGCGATTTAAATTAATTTGAGTTCCGAGCTTCTCTTCTTGCCACATACGTCCGCCACCTGCACCGCAGCAGAATGAACGCTCTTGATTACGTGGCATCTCTTTAATTTGCAAACCAGCAGATTGCAGAAGTTCACGTGGTGGTGAGTAAATCTGATTGTGACGACCTAAGTAGCAAGGATCGTGATAGGTAATAGTTTTTGACTCTTTAGCTACGGGCTTTAATTTGCCATCGCGTACCAATTGATTTAGCAATTGAGTGTGATGAACCATCTCTAATTCAAAACCTTGTTGTTTGTAATCGCGACCAATTGTGGTGAAGCAATGTGGGCACGTTGCCACAACTTTCTTCTTGCCACGATAGTTTGCATAAACTTGTTCAAAAGTATCAATGTTCTCTTTTGCCAAAATCTGATAAACAAATTCATTACCAGTACGACGTGCGCTATCACCGGTACAAGTTTCACGCTTTCCTAGCACTGCAAATTTAACTCCAGCGATATGCAACAACTCTGCTACCGCTTTTGTAGTTTTCTTTGCGCGCTCTTCATAAGCACCAGCACAACCAACCCAGAATAGATATTCAATATCTTCTGGAATTTCACCAGTAATTACTTGTACTGGGAAATCGCATTCCGCAATCCAAGCTTCGCGATCATTTTTATTTGATCCCCAAGGATTACCTTGCATTTCAAGATTTCGATAAGTTGCTTGAAGTTGTGATGGGAATTCTGATTCCACTAAAACTTGGAAACGGCGCATATTTACAATGTGATCGATATGTTCGATATCTACCGGACATTCATTTACGCAAGCGCCGCAAGTGGTACAAGACCAGAGAATATCGCTAGAAATAGCGCCTCCTGGGCCGACCATCTTCTCTGATTCAACTGTTGATGCCATTGCGTGATCGCGCATCGCCATCATTAATAATTTAGGCGATAATGGTTTTTCAGTATGCCATGCTGGACATTGTGATTGGCAGCGACCACATTCGGTACATGTAGTCATATCAAGTAACGCTTTCCAAGTGATATCGCCACGTTCGCCTAAACCAAAGACATCATCATCGGCTGGATCATCAAAATTAATCTCTTTGCCGTGTGAGAGCATTACCGGAAGTGCGCCAAGTGTTGGCTTACTTAAGTCTCCATTGTTTCGCTTGTAAAAAATATTGAAGAAGGCTAGGAAGCGGTGCCAAGCAACGCCCATTGTTAAATTCAAAGAAATCACAATGAACCAAGCCATTGAAATTACAATCTTTGCAGTTGCCCAAACTTTAATTGCCTCTGAAGTTGGATTGCTCTGTTCCAAGTTATAAAGTGCAATTACACAGACGACAATTGCCAAAATAGTTGCCTCAACATAATAAGCACGCCATGAAACTGAACCTAAGAATCTTGAGGTGCGCCCTTTATGGTTCCAGCGATTTCCTTGACGAATTGCAATTAAAACTACAATTCCAATTCCGGTTGCCCAAGCAATAAATTGGGTAAACCATAAATATGGTTGCCAATGTCCAATCACTGGTAGCGCAAACTCTGGATTAATTACTTGACCATATGCAGTAACCAAAGTTCCAAAGAGCGAACCAAAACCAATCATCACAAACCAGTGCGCAACACCTGTGACTGAGAAGTTGAGCATCTTGGTATGGCCCAAAGTTTCCTTGAGCATATTTGTCAGACGTTCCTTCTTCATAGCGCTGCGAGTTGGATCTGGCTGAGCTTTCTTATAGATAGAAAGGAGCTCTCGGACTGCGCGGGCCACAAGGAGCAGTGCGGCGACTGTGATGCCGTAGGCGATTACTGGATAAATCATGTGGGCAAGGGTAACTAGCAAGGCAGTTGAACGGGGAATAACTCGGCCCGCCGCCTTGTTCCTACCGATAGAAGAACCTTGAGTCGCGCCGGCTCAACTTTTTAAGTAGGCTCGGCTCAGGTTTACTAATAAACAGCCTGAAGCAGGCACGGGCTAAACGGCCCAGAAGGAGCAATAAAAAATGGCTAGAGCAGTTGGAATCGACCTAGGTACAACCAATAGTTGCGTCTCGGTTTTAGAAGGCGGAGAACCGACCGTCATCGCCAACGCAGAAGGCGCACGTACGACCCCGTCAATCGTCGCTTTCGCGAAGAATGGCGAAGTTCTCGTAGGTGAAGTGGCAAAGCGTCAATCTGTCACCAACGTAGATCGCACCATCCGTTCCGTCAAGCGCCACATCGGCACAAACTGGAACATCGATATCGATAATAAGAAGTACACCTCGCAGGAAATCTCGGCACGTGTATTACAAAAATTAAAGCGTGATGCCGAGTCGTATCTCGGCGAAACCGTAACCGATGCAGTGATTACTGTTCCTGCATATTTCAATGACGCACAACGTCAAGCAACTAAAGAAGCTGGCGAGATCGCTGGTTTAAATGTTCTACGTATCATCAACGAACCAACTGCAGCAGCGCTCGCATACGGTTTAGATAAAGGTGACAAGGAACAGACAATTCTAGTTTTCGACCTTGGTGGCGGAACTTTCGACGTATCACTACTTGAAATTGGTGATGGCGTTGTAGAAGTTAAAGCAACCAATGGTGATAACCACTTAGGTGGAGATGATTGGGATCAAGCACTTGTTGATTATTTAGTAAATAACTTCCGTTCAGCAAATGGAATTGATTTAACTAAAGATAAGATGGCGATGCAGCGTATTCGCGAAGCAGCTGAAAAAGCGAAGATCGAACTTTCATCATCAATGCAAGCAACAGTAAATCTTCCATACATCACAGTGGATGCTGATAAGAATCCGATGTTCATGGACGAAACAATTACTCGCGCACAGTTCCAGCAACTTTCAGCTGACTTACTTGCTCGTTGCAAGAAGCCAGTAGAAGCAGTTCTTAAAGATGCAGGTATTCCAATTTCAAAGATTGATCATGTGCTACTTGTTGGTGGTTCAACACGTATGCCAGCTGTGGTTGATC
>JBEAMP010000050.1:0-3065 GCA_041165905.1 Actinomycetota bacterium | reverse complement strand
TTGGACCTTTTTGCGAAGTTTTGACTTTGGCATGAGCGCAAGTTTAGCGGAATACTCTGAGCATGCGAATTCTGGTCGTCGATAACTACGACTCCTTTGTATTTAACCTGGTCCAATATTTGGGTCAGCTCGGTGCAGAATGCGTTGTGGTGCGCAATGATGAAGTTACGCCAAACGAAGCAGATAAATATGACGGGGTGCTTATCTCTCCTGGACCAGGTGTTCCTGAAGAGGCCGGTGTATCAATGGAGATGATTCGATACTGTGCAGAGAAGAAAATTCCTTTATTTGGTGTCTGTCTAGGTCATCAAGCAATCGCATCTGTTTTTGGCGGAGTTGTTTCTAGAGCACCAGAGTTATTACATGGAAAAACGTCTCAAGTTCACCACAATCAACATGGTGTGTTTGTGGATCTTCCTTCGCCATTTACTGCAACCAGATATCACTCACTGGCTGTCGAAAAAGATTCAGTACCAGAAGTTTTAGAGATAACTGGTGCAACTGAAAGTGGAGTAGTTATGGGGCTTCGCCATAAAACACTTCCAATCGAAGGAGTGCAATTTCATCCAGAATCTGTATTAACAGAACATGGACATGCAATGTTGGCAAATTGGTTGACTGAATGCGGAGATAAAAATGCCCGCGCAAAGGCAGTCGGCTTAGCACCAGTTGTTAATAAGTAATTTATTTTAGGATTGTCTATTTATAGTTACAGTAATCTGCGAACCAATTTGTAATTGTGTATCAGGCGCAGGTGCTTGTGCCAAAATAATTCCAATTGCTTGATTAGCATCATAAGAATAAATTTCGCGAATTAAGAATCCAGCCTGAGTTAAGGTAGTTCTTGCTTGAATCTCACTCTGCCCAACTAGGTTTGGTACTGCGACATTTCCATTTGCAATTTCAAGTGTGACACCATTTCCCGCAGTTAGCGTTGAACCACCAACGGGATCTACAGAAATAACAGTTCCAATTGGTTTATCACTAGGAATTGCATCGATAATGGAGATTGTTAATCCAACAGCAGCTAAAGCACTTCTTGCATCAGTAAGCGTCATTCCAATTAAATCCATCGGAACAATGGCATCGCCGGGGCCATCACTAATAGTGATCGTAACTACGCTGCCTTTTTCAGCTCTTGAAGTTGCAAGTGGGCTTTGTGAAGCCACTCTATCTAAAGGTGTTTTCGAGTCATGTGCTCTATTAATTACAACCTTAAAAGCGTTTAATTGAGCGGTTGCTTCATTTTCAGTCAAACCAACGACGTTTGGAATTGTAACTCCAGAAATTACAGTCCGGTCATTGATAGCAAAACCAGCGACTGCGATTAAAACGGCGGCAAGTGCACCAGCAACAATCTGCCAGGTGCGATTCTTCTTCTTTCGAACTCGAACTATCTCAGTTGTAATCGTCTGCCCAGTCTTAATTCGATGCAAATCACCTAACATCGAATTGGCATCTTGATATCTATTTTCAGGATTCTTTGCCATCACTACGGATAGGAAGTGATCAAATTGTTCATCAAGCGCTGGATTGATTTTACTTGGCGGGATGATGTCAGATGAAAGATGTTGTAGCGCAATTGAAACTGGGGTATCACCGATAAATGGCGGACGACCAGTTAACATTTCATAAAGCACAACACCAACTGAGTAAAGATCACTTCTTGCATCTGCAACTTCACCACTTGCCTGTTCTGGCGATAAATATTGTGCAGTTCCGACCACATTCCAAGTTGCAGTCATTGTTGCACTTACATCATCAAGTGCTCGTGCAATTCCAAAGTCCATTACTTTTACATCGCCTTGATCAGTGATCATGATGTTTCCAGGCTTAATATCGCGATGCACAATTCCATTTGCATGCGAATAAGCGAGAGCTTGCAGAATACCTTCAGTTATTTGGATGGCAGTTTTTGGATCTACCGGTCCAGTAATTAATTCACGTAGTGTTTTTCCCTGCAATAACTCCATCACAATATATGGCGCAGGCGATTCACCGCTATCGTAAACTGCAACAATTCCAGGATGGCTTAAACCTGCTGCAGCAAGCGCTTCTTTTCTAAATCTAGTTACAAAGGTTTGTTCGCGATTTAGATCGCTACGCAAAACTTTTAGCGCAACTTCGCGATTTAAACGAGTATCTTTTGCGATAAACACGTCGGACATTCCGCCGGCGCCAATTAGCGCACCTACTTCATAGCGATCGCCAAATACTCTCACTTGGCTGCCCCAAAGAACTCAGTTGCAGTGTCGCCAGTACCTATCTCAGCGATAACTACTGTGACATTATCTGGCGCACCACGTTCGTAAGTTAATGAAATCAATTTTGAAATCGCATCGTCTTCATTTATTTTTTCATGTAGTTCAGTGTTGCTAACTACATTTGTCAATCCATCGCTACAGAGCAAGAATTTATCGCCCGCTTTAACATCATATTGAATAAGTAGCGGAGTGATGTTGCCAAGACCCATCAAAACATTGGTAAGAACTGAACGTTGTGGATGCACAGCAGCTTCAGCTTCTGTGATTGACCCCGCATCAATCAATTCTTGGACAACAGAGTGATCTTTAGTTAATTGGGTAAATTCTTTTCCGCGTAATCGATAAGCACGAGAATCGCCAGTATGTAAAACATATGCTTTATTTCTATACAGGGCAATTGCAGTCAAAGTTGTACCCATCCCAGATAGACGATCATTCGCTTCAGCAGTTAATTTAATTTCATCATCAACTTCTAAAATTGAATTTAGTAGAAAGTCTTCTAAGGATTCAGGATCCATCTCATCGTTATTTAATAGCGGGAGTATTTGTGCCAGAGTTGAAATTGCAACTTTAGATGCAACTTCTCCACCTGCATGGCCGCCCATTCCATCTGCAACTGCAATTAATACGCCATTTATTAGCGCAGAATCTTCATTTCCGCTTCGATGCAGACCAACTTCACTACGGCCAATCGCATTAAATCGAGCGCCAATACTCTGCATCACGCTTCCTAGCCTACGGGTAGAATTCGCAGGTGAGTAAATACGCCTATCTCGGTCCAGTTGGTACCTTCACTGAAGC
>JBEAMP010000049.1:0-2562 GCA_041165905.1 Actinomycetota bacterium | reverse complement strand
ATTATGCGCCGCAGTTACAAGTTCTAATTCTGGTAACAGCCAATTACCGATTCGTTCATCTTCCCAAACTCCCCAAGGTGAACCCATCGGAACAATTACGTCATACTCAGAAAAATCTGGCCATTGCACTTGGACATTTGGATTTTCAAAATTCTCTTCTTTTACAACTGGCATGCGAACTACTTCATAGCCACGTTTTTTAAATGCGCGCCAAAGCGGACCACTTAAAGTGACATGATCATGTTCGATGAATAGGGCGCGTTTCACGTCCGCAATAGTAAAACACCCTCGATAGGAAAACTATCGAGGGTGATTACTCCTAGCCAATGGAGAGCAGAGGCTAGAAATCAAGGAAGGTTGACTCGACCACCCTTCATTTTCCAGATGAAGTATTTTTCGAAGGCCAGTTTTGCTAAATGATTTTGCGGGCCTGGAATCAAGGCGCCAGCTTTTCGTGGTGGCAACATTTTGTCTGCCAAAATCAAGACACCATTATTTCCAGCGTCCATGATGCATACGGCAGGGATATCCCCGAAAGCCTTTTCATGATTAGGTGCTTCACCCTTTATTTGTGCAGCAATATTTTTCGCCGCAGTATGAGCCATTTGCTCAGTTGGGAAGCCTGTCTTCGGGATGCCAACAGGAGTTGGTGTAGTCCAAGGGGCCTTAACGGCCGCCGCCAACCCAACTGCATAAATGTGATCCCATTTGTTTGATTGATAAGTTGGGCGAACTTCAACGAATGCTTGCGCATTGGTTAGCTCTGGAGTTTTTAATAGAAAGTCCTGACCGACAAAAGGAGGAATAGTCATATTGAACTTAAAGTCGTACTTTTTTCCATCTTTTGCAAAAATTCGACCTTCATCAACGTAATCCATCTCAACATTTGTTGCAAAATTAATTTTCTCTTTCTTTAAGAACATCTTTAATAGTGGTTCTCCACCTTTCAGGCCACCAATTCCGAAATGCCCAAGAAATGGCTCAGATGTCACATAGGTCATCTTTACGTCCCTCTTTAGACCAGCTTTCTTTAGCTGATAACTGGTATTAAATAAGAATTCGTAAGCCGCTCCAAAACAACTTGCAGATTGCGTTGCGGCAATAACAACGTCACCGGGATTATCTAAGAATTTCTTCCATTCTTCGCCTGTATAAATGGCATCCTGCAAAGTTGTAATTGTTGAAGAATTTTCTTTCAAGCCCTTCACATGCTCAGGTTTGTTTCTCGTGCCTGTTGCAATTACTAAATAATCAAAATCCAAACTGGTGCCATTCGCCAAATCAACTTTATTTGTTTCTGGATGAATTTCTGTAGCTGCACTTTGAATAAAGTCAACGCCGCCATTTTCGAAAGTTGGTCCAACCTTAAACGTGACATCTTCGGTATCACGGCTACCGAACGGCAACCAAATTAAAGATGGATTAAACAAGAAGTAATCGCGATCGCTAACCACCTTTACATCAACATCGTTGCCAAGATCTTTCTTCAGTGAAAGGGCTGCAGTTAAACCGCCAAAGTTTGCCCCTAGAACAACTACTTTCTTTGCCATTTTGCTCTCCAATTTTGTGTGCTACTCAACTCTGAGTACAGTTGCAAGATACCCCTAGGGGTATGCTAGGCTCAAGGGAGAAAGCAGGGGGTAGCACTAATGGCAAAGACATCTACATCACACGTATTGAGTGATCAGGAGCAGGTAGCCGCAATCGCGAAGCGAATTAAGAGAGCTCAGGGACAACTGGGCGCTATTGCGCGGATGCTGGAAGAAGGACGCTCTTGCGATGAAATCGTTATTCAGATGTCAGCAGTTAGCAAAGCAGTCCATACAGCTGCTTTCACTCTAATTAGTTCCAGTTTGCAGGAATGCATGTTGGACAACAAGCGCAATTCTGAAGAAACTATGAAAAAGCTGCAAAAGCTTTTTATGACGTTGGCTTAAATCTTGGCTTAAACCTTGGCTTGAAAAAAGTTACATATTCAAAAGTTATGGAAAGAGGGAAAAATCATGTGCAGTGCAGTTCGTTGTGATAGTTGCGGAAAAGCAACCTGGTCAGGTTGTGGGCAGCATATAGAGGAAGCGCTTGCTCCATTTTCGGATGATCAAATCTGCAAGTGCGGCAACTAATATGAAAAAGTTTGCATCGTTGTTAGCCATACCGTTAATGGTTGTTTTGAGTGCATGCAGTGGTTCTAATGCAAAAATTAACCAACTCAATGCAGATGGTTTTGCATCCAATATTCAGAATCCTGCAACTGTAATATTAGATGTGAGAACGGCTGGGGAATTTGCAGCAGGTCATATTGCTGGCGCTGTAAATATCGATGTTGAATCGGCTAATTTTGATAGCAAAATCGCAAATTTGGATAAGAATGTTGAGTATTCAATTTATTGCCATAGCGGCCGCCGATCAATGATTGCGGCAAACAAAATGGCGGAAACTGGTTTTACAAAGCTTACGAATCTGCAAGATGGAATTATCTCCTGGCAGGCAGCAGGTTTTCCATTGGTGACTAATTGATGAGAGTTGTGATTATTGGAGGAGTTGCGGGCGGAATGTCTGCTG
>JBEAMP010000048.1:0-2513 GCA_041165905.1 Actinomycetota bacterium | reverse complement strand
GGAACTTTGGCAGTTGTCATCACCTACTCTGCATATGTAGCGGAAGTAATCAGAAGTGGAATTTTGAGCGTGCATCCATCCCAGAAAGCAGCGGCACGTTCTTTAGGTTTGAATAATTGGCAGACATTGCGTCATGTGGTTTTGCCGCAAGCGTTACGAAAAGTCACACCACCTCTACTAAATGATTTGGTGGCTTTAATTAAAGATACTGGTTTAGTTTCGATTTTAGGTGTCACCGATGCCGTACGAGCTGCCCAAATTGAGACTTCTAGATCATTTAATTACACACCATATATAACTGCCGCATTCCTATTTTTATGTATAACAATTCCTTTGACTCGATTTACAGATCGCTCACTTCGTAAGAGTTTGAGCGCACAGAATGCGCAGGGCCAAGCATGAGTTTGTTACGCATTGAAAAGGTGCGCAAAGCTTTTGATGATCTAGTAGTACTTGACGAAATTTCCTTTGAAGTGCCCGATAAGACTGTCACTGCACTCATTGGCGCTTCTGGTAGTGGTAAATCTACATTGCTTCGCGCAATTAATTTACTTGAGCTAGTTGACGACGGTCAGATTTTTTTCGACGGTCAAGATATTACCGAAGTTGAAACTGACGTGGATTTAGTTCGTAGAAAACTAGGTATGGTCTTCCAATCTTTTAATCTATTTCCGCATAAAACTGTTCTTGAAAATATCACCTTGGCACCTATGTTGGTCCATGGGATTGGTAAAGAGCAAGCTGAAAGTGAAGCACATGAATTACTTAAGAAATTTGGACTGCTAGAAAAAATTGATCAATATCCTGATCGTTTATCAGGTGGACAACAACAGCGTGTAGCCATTATTAGGGCGATGGCGGTAAAGCCAAAGCTATTGCTATTAGATGAAATAACTTCCGCGCTTGATCCAGTACTAGTTAATGAAGTTCTTCAAACAGTGCGAGAGCTAAAGAATGATGGAGTGGCAATCGTTATGGCTACCCATGAGATGGGATTTGCAAAGCAGATTGCAGATCAAGTCTGCTTCCTTTATCAAGGTCGAATTCTTGAAAGAGGAGATGCTTCATTGCTCACTTCGCCAAAAGAAGCGCAAACCCAGGAGTTTCTACTCCGGGTTCAACAAGCTGGTCGTTTGTAATAAACTCTGCGCAGGTCACGAGTTCCAGGTAAAAGCCCCGGCTAACTGGACGGCAACCCTCCACCGCGGTGGGGTGCTCCGGGTGACGACCAGATCGATTGAAAAATTTAATCGATAAGCGCGACGAGGAGTAAGTAATTGCCAATTCCAAATGTGACTGGCGCTTGGCTTGATGGTGAAGATCCTGGTGATCGTAAATTCATACAAGTCGGCGATATTGCTCTGGAATCAGGCGATGTAATTTCCGATGTAACCATTGCATATCAATCTTGGGGCGAATTAAATTCCAATAAAGATAATGCGATTTTAGTAAATCATGCTTGGACCGGATGGTCTGATGTCGAAAGCTGGTGGCCAAATCAAGTTGGTCCTGGAAAACCATTGGATACCAACAAATATTTTGTAGTTTGCCCAAATGTAATCGGCGGTTGCCAGGGTTCAACTGGTCCGGCTTCAATTGCGCCAGATGGAGAGTTTTACGGTTCTCGTTTTCCATCATTAACTATTCGCGACATGGTAAGCGCAGAAGTTGCTTTCACTGATGCACTTGGAATTAAGAAATATGTACTTGCTTGTGGACCTTCACTTGGCGGTATGCGCTCTTTAGAATGGGCGGTTCAATATCCAGAGCGAATTGGTGGAATCTGCACGATTGGCAGTTCTGCTGTGGCAACTGGTGATCAAATTGGATCTGTTTCTATTCAAGTACATGCGATTAAAAGTGATCCAAACTTTAATAATGGTGACTATTACCAACAAAAGAATGGCCCAGAAGTTGGCATGGGAATTGCCAGAAAAATTGCGCACCTTACCTTTAGGACCGAAATTGAAATGGATATGCGCTTTGGTCGAGAGCTACAAGGTGATGACACGGGTCGCTTTGCAGTCGAGTCATATCTTGATCACCAAGCCAATAAATTGGCGCAGAGATTTGATGCCAATACCTACATTATTTTGGGTGAGGCTATGAATAGCCATGACATCGGTCGTGATCGAGGTGGGGTAGCGGCAGCGCTTTCAACCATTTCGGTGCCAGTGATGGTGGTTTCAATTGATACCGACCGCCTATTTCCACCTCGACTACAGCAAGAGTTGGCTGAGTTAACGCCTGGTTCGAAGCTTGAGATGCTTAGTTCGCCATTTGGCCATGATGGCTTTCTGGTCGAATCCGAAGCGATGGGCGAACTACTACGCCATGCCATTGAACACGCAGAGGGAACTCACAAACACTAATTTTTTGGGGTTTCCTGAGTGTTTTCAGTACAATTACGCAATCGCAATCGCTCGCTGGCGACACCCCTAAAGACAGCGAAAGGTTTGCAAAACTTTAAAAAGCAATCCAAAAGGACAATTTGTGGTTACTCGCGCGCCTAA
>JBEAMP010000047.1:0-4062 GCA_041165905.1 Actinomycetota bacterium | reverse complement strand
ACTGAAGGGCAAAAAACCTCTTTGGCGCCAATCATGGTTCTGATCATGGGACGGACAAATAATTGCATAGCGATATAAGCGGATATTGGATCTCCTGGCAAAGTTACAACTGGAGTCTTGTCAGGACCAATGGTTCCAAAATTAAATCGACCGGTATTTTCTAATTCAAGATCTACAACTTTAACTTCACCTAGTTGATTTAGAGACTTTGTGATTAGATCAAAAGAATCATCATTTCGTTCACCACTTACCACAATTAAATCTGCGCGAACCAATTGATCTTCAACAATATCTTTTAATTCTTCTTCGTTATCCGGAATTGAATGCACTCTAAAAGCGACTCCACCAATTTCTCTAACGATTGTGGTCAGCTGCCAAGAGTTAGTTTCATACTCTTCGCTGCCGGTTATTGGATTACCAGGTTCTATTAAATCCGGACCAGCGGAAATAATTACCACTCGTGGGTGAGGTCTGGTTGGAAGATGACCTCGGCCAATCGAAGCTGCTAGACCAATGGTGGTCGATCGAATTGGTGAACCGCTTTTTAACACCAAACTTTCGCCGGCGAAGATATCTTCAGACAAGGTTGCGCCATGAGCGTCTAGCAGAGGCAAATCAAGTGGCGCTAAAGGTTCGACAATAGAAAGCAGCGCGGTCAGGAACTCATCTACACGCATTCGTTCTAGCATAATCCCACCTTACTTTAAAAGTACTTCATAGTTCATGAGAAATGCTGATAGGGCCAGAAAGGAAATGATGGCAATAAGAGATAAAGCATCGCTCCGTGAAGAATTCCGCAAGTTGCGTAGTGAGCATCCAGCACATAGTGACTATTTGTACTTATTAGATATTCCAGAAATTATTAATGCAAAAGTAATTACGAGTTATTACCCATTACCTGGGGAGCCAAGTTTGATTACCTTAAATAAGGCACTCATCGAAGCAGGAAAAACTGTTTTGCTTCCTAGAATTGTAAATAAGAAAATGGAATTTGTGCATGTTCAAGGTTCCCAAGATGATTTAATTCAAAAAGGTAAGTTTCACGAACCAGTTGGAAATATATTTATCGGTGAAATTCAAGTCTGTTTAATTCCAGCTACCGCAATTGATCAAAGTGGGGTCCGTTTAGGGCAAGGCGGCGGTTATTACGATCAATTTTTGACTGGAACTGCAGCTTTTAGAATTGGGATTATTCACGACCGCGAATTTGTTAAAAAACTTCCAAGCGAATGGTTCGATCAAAAAGTAGAAGCTATCGCAACTGAATCAGGATTTCGCCGAATCTGATTTGTTGTTTAATATTGACATACTTGCTAAAACAAATATGCCACCGATTACTTGAACCCAAGTTGGCGCTCCTCTTCCGAGAACAATTGCTCCAAAAACTCCAACTAATGGCACGATGTTAAATAAAACTGCCACATGCGTGCTCTTTACTCTTGCTGCGGCATAGTTGAATGCAATTATTGGAAGAGCTACACCGAAAACTCCTGATAGCGCACCTGCCACATAGATCTCGCTGGCTCGGCCAACAAAATGACCACGGTCGAAAATTAGCCACCACGAAAGCGCATAAATAGTTGAAAAAAGAGCTTGTCGAAAAGCCAAAGTTATTGGATTGATACTAGTTCCGAGCTTTTTTACTGCAACCGCATTTAGTCCGCAAAAAATAGACGAGCCGACAAAACAAAGTGCGCCGAGACCGATAGTTAACGAAATTCCTGATTTATCAAAACTTCCCAAAGTTGCACCAATGATTCCCAAAATCACCGCTGCTATTTCGTTGTGAGAAATTCGATCTTTAAGAAGTAATGCTGCCCACATCACAGTAAATAAAGCTTCTAGATTCAAAAGAATTACACCGGTGCTTGCCGTAGCCACGGTGTATCCATAATTTCCCAAAAGCCAAGCGATGCCAGGTTGCACCGCTCCCAATAAAGCGGCAATTTTCCAAGATACATCTTTATAAGTGCCGTTTCGAAATTTCCTCGGTCTAAAAATATAGAAAAGTGAAATTACAAAGAAGCCCGCACCAATTTCAAGCAAAGTCTGTGCCGGTGCAGAAAGTTCGCTTACTGCTAAATCTGCTAAAGGGTTAGATAATCCCCAAGAAATCATTGCAGCAATCAGCAATAAATAATTGCGCATTGTTAATTATTTTTACTCTCTTTACGTGCGAGTTCTGCCAAGAATTGGTTGTACTTCGCCAAATCATCACTTTCGCCCATTGCGCTTGCTCTTGCTGCTTTACGATCAATTCTTTCAGTCTCTTTTTTATCTTCTCGCATCCATTGAATGAATGCTGCAGTCAATGCAATCAATATTGGTATTTCACCCATTGCCCAGCCAATCGCACCACCAGCGTATTGATTCTCAAGCAAATCTAAATTAAGTGGATTTCCTATTGAAGTGTAATAACCACCATCCATCAAAGTTGTAGCTGACATAAGTGCTATTGAGAAGAATGCATGAATACTCATTGCGGCAAAGAGAATAACTATTCTTACTACATTTGGCGGTCGATTTGGATTTGGATCTACGCCCACAATTACATGGAAAAAAAGAGCTCCTGCAAGCAGAAAATGTAAATTCATAAACAGGTGGCCAAGATGACTTCCCATCAAAGTTCCAAATAGTCCAGTGAAATAAAGTGCAAAAAGCGAACCGTCGAAAATCAAAAGCGCGACAACTGGATTGGTCATAAATTTTGCATATCTAGAGTGCAGAAAGCGAATCAGAATATTTCTGGGACCTTCTTCTTCGTTATCTCTTCCTGCAGGCAAAGTTCTTAATGCCAATGTGATTGGAGCTCCAAGTACAAGTGCAATTGGTGCAATCATTCCTAAAATCATATGTTCAATCATGTGGTACGAGAAACCAAAGTGGGAGTAAACGCCAATTGCACCATTAACCGCATAATTGACGATCAAAATACCGATCATAAAGGAGACTGTTCTGCCGATAGGCCATCTATCTCCTCGATTATTCAATATTCGAACACCTTTAAAATAAAGAAGTGAGGCGATAATTAAAAGAGCAAGAGTCAAAGCATCAGGTTGATATTCGAAAATCCAAGTATTTAAAGTTGGAGAACCTGGAAAACTCAAACCTACTTGCTCTTCCAGTGGGTTTATAACTCCCGCTATTACTGGGGGATTACTTTGACTTAAAAGAGTTCCCATAAACATTGTCATTAACATGACGACTGACTCTAAAATTATTAGGAAATTAATTTTCTCAGCTAACATTTTTCTAACTTTGGCTGCTAATCCCAGAATAATAAAAGTCCAAATCACTTTTATCGAAAGTAGAAGGGCATAGCTACTTTTCCATGAGCCTGAGAAGTTCAGTCTGATCCATGCATTTACAGCACCGCTTACTACAACCGTAAATGCAGCCCAATAAGCCAATCGGCTAAATCTAGTTAACGCCAATTTCTTATCTAATTCAGGGCTAATGACAATAACAATTAATCCACCAACCCACATTGTTATGGCTACCACATGTACTAATAAAGTTCCGATAGCCATGAGATGGGAACCACCAGATGCAGAGTGACTCTGAAAAATAGGAGAAGAGACCGATATCAATGAAAGTAATAACACCAGAGCAACCTGAGTAATTCTCTCGCAACTTCTAATCCATGCCGCAACTACTGCCGCACCCACCATTTGGATGGCTAAAAATTTACCTAAACTAATCTGTGTTACAAAAGAGCGAAGAGATGTGAATTCTAGAGCATCTATTAATGATACCTCTAATATCGAAGCTAAAGTCGCCACGATAAAAACTGCTGTCGCAGCTGACCAAACCCCAGCTGCTAGTCCCGCTTTTGCAATAAGTGTTTTATGTTCTTCACGAATTTTTCCGTGAAGATTTTTTGCAAAAAATACTATCGCCAATAAAAAGCCGATTGTTAGCGTAGCACTGAGCAAGTAAATGAATTTACTCAGCGTTAAAATTATTTCTACCAATTTAACGCTCGTTATATAGCTTTCTTCCGTATAAAACCAAACCTATTGCAACTGCTAAACCGGCTACTCCGACTAACAAAACAAATAT
>JBEAMP010000046.1:0-5152 GCA_041165905.1 Actinomycetota bacterium | reverse complement strand
TCGCTGGACCGATGCCATGATTCGAAGTGGCGAGCGTATGAATTGGTCGATGTTGGATCGACCAACGGTAGATAAGCATTCAACGGGCGGAGTCGGCGACAAAATTACCTTGCCATTAGTGCCACTAGTTGCTTCATGTGGAGCAGCAGTTCCACAACTTTCAGGTCGTGGACTTGGACATACTGGTGGAACTTTAGATAAATTGGAATCAATTCCTGGTTGGAGAGCATCATTAAGCAACGAAGAGATGCTTAAGGTAATTCAAGAAACCGGTGGAGTTATCTGTGCGGCTGGATCTGGTTTGGCACCTGCAGATAAGAAACTTTACGCACTCCGCGATGTAACTGCGACTGTTGAGGCTATTCCTTTAATCGCATCGTCAATTATGAGCAAGAAAATTGCCGAGGGCACAGGTTCATTGGTACTTGATGTTAAAACCGGTAGCGGTGCATTCATGAGCGATCCAGCAAAAGCTCGCGAATTAGCAACAGTTATGGTTGAAATTGGAAAGAGCGCCGGTGTAAATATAAAAGCTCTCATTACTGCTATGGATGTGCCTCTAGGTTTAACTGCAGGCAATGCACTTGAAGTACGTGAATCGGTAGAAGTTTTAGCAGGCGGCGGGCCAGCAGATGTAATTGAATTGACTGTACTTCTTGCACGAGAGATGCTCCAACTTGCAGGAATTTCTGGAGTAGATCCAGCAGAGAATCTTAAAAACGGAAAAGCAATGGATCATTGGCGTCGAATGATTAAAGCGCAAAGTGGCGATCCAGACGCAGCGCTACCAATTGCAAAAGAGAATTTAATTATTAGCGCAGAACAAAGCGGAACCTTAACAAGGATGGATGCGCTAAAAGTTGGGGTTGCCGCTTGGAGATTAGGTGCAGGTCGTTCAAAGCAAGGCGAACAATTGCAACTTGGAGCCGGAATCGAAATTCATGCCAAACCAGGCCAATACATAACCAAAGGTGCGCCGCTATTTACCTTACACACTGATAAGCCTGAACTTTTTGAGCGTGCCCAAGAATCTCTAGTAGGTGCCATTGAGTACGACTCAAATTATCAAAGATTACCGCTGGTTTTGGAGCAAATCGGTTGAAGCAGTTCCCTAAAGTCTTACTTCACGATCATTTAGATGGTGGCCTAAGGCCCGAGACCATTATCGAAATTGCAGATGAAATTGGATATACGAAATTACCGACTCAAAATTCCACTGAATTAGCAGATTGGTTTCAGGCAGCTTGCGATTCAGGATCATTAGAGCGTTATTTAGAGACTTTCGATCACACCATCGCGGTTATGCAACGTAAAGAAGATATTGTGCGTGTTGCAAAAGAGACTGTAATTGATTTACATAATGACGGAGTGATTTACGCTGAAGTAAGAGTCGCCCCAGAACATTTCACTAAAAAAGGCTTAAACATGGAAGATGTTACCGAAGCGATACTCGAAGGTTATCGCCAAGGCGAAACTATAACTGGCCTAAAAGTAAATACGATTCTCTGCGGAATGCGGCAATTAGATAAGTCTCAAGAAGTCGCAGAAATTGTCGTTAAGTATCGCGAACATGGTGTGGTGGGTTTTGATATCGCTGGGCCTGAAAGAGGATTTCCACCAACGTTGCAAAAAGAGACTTTTGAATATTTAAAGCGTCATGATATTCCTTTCACTATACATGCAGGTGAAGGCGATGGTGTTGAATCTATAAATTTGGCGGTAAATTATTGTGGTGCAAACCGTATAGGGCACGGAGTCAGAATTTCTGAAGATTTACCAAATGGAGATTTAGCAAAACAGGTACTCGATATGCAGATTCACTTGGAAATCTGTCCAACTTCAAATTTACAAACTGGCATCGCCGATACTTACGCTCATCATCCGATCAAGAAATTATTTGATTTAGGTTTTAATGTCGGATTAAATACAGACAATCGGTTAATGAGTCGGACCAGCATGAGTCATGAATTCTCTGAATGCGCCAAAGCCTTTGGCTGGGGGATTGCAGAATTTAGAGAACTAACTGTAAATGCTATGAATAACGCCTTTTTAGATGAAAAAAGCCAATATTTGCAGGTGATTGGAGCAGGTTATGATCAACTTTAATGATTCTGAGTTTCTCATAAACCCATACCCAGAATTAGCAAAATTGAGAGCGTTCGCGAAACCAATTTGGCATGAAGAGACAGAAATGTTTCTAGCAGCTAATTATGATGATGCTAATTCAACTTTAAGAAATAAGTCGCTAGGCAGAATTTTTAAAGCCAAAGAACCGGAAGCAGATTGGGCAACATTTAATTGGTTGCATGCTGATTCAATATTGGATTCAGAACCCCCAAAGCACACTCGATTACGCTCTCTGGTTTCTAAAGCTTTCAATAAGAACATTATCGAAAGCCAACGCGTGGTAATTAATAGAATTGTTGATGACTTGATTGGCGATATTAAAACCAAGAACGGCAACTGGGATCTCATTGCTGATTTTGCCGAACCACTTCCAGTGAAAGTTATTGTTGCTATGCTCGGCTTTCCTGAAGAGGAAGAGTATTTACTTCGACCTTGGTCCCAAGCCATTGTGAAGATGTACGAAGTAAATCCAACTCCTGAAGCTCAGGCGGCTGCCAAGAAAGCAGCTGGTGAATTTGCGGATTATGTGCAAAATCTTGCTGATCAACGAAAAATTAAACCAGGCAGTGATTTAATTTCAGATTTGGTTCGTGTTGAAGAGCAAGGGGAGAAATTAAATGCGCATGAACTTGTTGCAACTTGCGTACTGCTACTAAATGCCGGCCACGAAGCAAGCGTCAACGGATTCGGTAATGGAATGGTGGCTTTACTAGAAAGAGAAGAACAGTTCCAAATATTACGAAATAATCCTGACCAATTTGCTACGACTGCTGTTGAAGAATTCCTCCGTTTTGACGCCCCGTTGCATCTATTTGAAAGAACGGCAACCGCTGATACCGAAATTGGTGGCGTGCAAATTAAAAAGGGTCAGAAAATAGCGGCCTTATTGGGTTCGGCAAATAGAGACGATAAACATTTCAAAGACGCTGATTTAATGGATATTACACGCGACCCTAATCCGCATATTGGCTTTGGCGCAGGTATTCACTTCTGTTTGGGTGGCCCGCTAGCCCGATTAGAAATGGGTATTGCATTGCCTAAATTAATTAAAGCTTTCCCAAATATGCAGATTGCAAGCGATCCAGTAAGACGACCGACATTTGTATTGCGTGGTTATGAGAAAGTCGCAATCTCTTCATAAGCGGGATAGGAACTTTGCGCGCCTTTGCGGGTAACGCTTATTCCCGCTGCAATACAACCAAATTTCATCGCAAATTCTTCACCTTCATTTAATTTAGCTGCGAAAGCACCGACAAAGCAATCTCCTGCGCCAGTGGTATCTATAGCTTTTACTTTAATTGCTGGTACATGAAGCCCAGTCGATAAATGTCTAACACCTTTTTCGCCTTCGGTAAGTAACACGTTAGCATTTAAATTACCAAGTTCTGCAAACTCAGTTTCGTTAGGAATAATCCAATCACAAAGATTAGTTAATTCAGGTGCCAGAGCTTCAAAAGGTGCAGGGTTGAGAATAGTTATAGCTCCACGTACTTTCGCAGCTTGAAATGCTGCCAGTGTTACCTCTTGCTTTATCTCGCATTGACCAATCACAATATCTAAATTTGGAATTTCAGCAATTGCTTTAGCGGCAACAGAACTTTCAATTAAATGATTAGCGCCAGGAATAATAATAATTCTATTTTCGCCACTTTCATCCACCCAAATATGTGCCACACCAGAAGGTTCATCAATTCTTTCTAGATATTTGGTATTGATTCCACGAGCTTTGAAATTTTCCAGGAATTGATCTCCAAATACATCATTACCAATTTTTCCAATGAAATAAACTTCTGCGCCTGCTATTGCTGCCATCACCGCTTGATTGGCACCTTTGCCACCAAAACCAGTTGTAAATTGCTTGCCAATCAGAGTTTCTCCTGGACCCGGAATCTTCTCTACATAAGCCGTCAAATCCATCATGGCGCTACCAACTACTGCAATCACTGGTCTCTTCACAATTGCAATTGTATGGCTAGACTTATGAATTATGCGAGTGCCTTTGATTCTTGATGTAGATACTGGTTTTGATGATGCATTTGCCATTCTTTTTGCAGCAATGAGCAAGGAAATTAATTTACTTGGAATTACATGCGTTGATGGCAACACTAATGTGGACCAAGTTGTTAAAAATACATTAATTGTTCTGGATGCCGCTGGTGCAGGAGATATTCCCGTTGCTAAAGGCGCTACCCGACCATTAGTTGAAGAACCTCTTTATGCAGAACATATTCATGGTGCTGATGGAATGGGCGATTTGGGACTTCCAGAATCAAAACGAAAAGTAGATTCCAGAAGCGCAGTTGATCTTTTGCGTGATCTTGTCGAAGGTAGTAAAGAAGCTATAACACTTGTACCAGTTGCGCCCCTTACAAATATTGCAAATTTCATCACCACTTACCCTCAAAGCGCTAAGAAATTGAAAGAAATTTGCTTAATGGGTGGATCTGCTTCTGTTGGAAACGCAACTGCAATGGCGGAATTTAATATTTGGCATGATCCAGAAGCGGCTGACATTGTTTTTAGAAGTGGAATTCCAATCACCATGTATGGATTAGATGTTTTTTATCATCCACTGGTAACAGAATCCGAAGCGGTTCAATTGCAGAAAAGCCCTAATCAATCTGCTCAATTTGCTGGAAAATTACTACTGGCTTGCATTAAGAGATTGAAGCAAAATGTAACTCTTGGTGATTACGGCGCGGTTGCTGCAGTGCTTCGTCCCGCACTTTTGAAAACCGAGGTTTTTGATGTTGGGGTAGAAGTAGCGCACGGGTTGGTTCGTGGGATGACTGTTGTTGATCGCCGTCCGCGCCTTGAATTAATGATTGAACCAAGGAGAATTCCAGGCGCTGCGCGCACAAATGTGGTTTTAGACCTGGATGCCAAAGCCTTTAAGGATCTATGGTTTACGACGGTAGATTCAAACTGGATTTAAATACCAATTGTGTGCCAAACAGTTTTGGCTTCCATAAATGCCAAAATTCTTGCTGGATTTTTGATTTTGCCAAATGAATGAATTCGTTTT
>JBEAMP010000045.1:0-8906 GCA_041165905.1 Actinomycetota bacterium | reverse complement strand
CAAGCCATCTGATCTGAAAGCTTTTGTTCCACATCAAGCTAACTTACGAATTATCGAATCAATGGCTAAAGATATGAAACTATCTGCAGATATTCTTATTGCAGATGATATTCGCACTAATGGCAATACATCTGCTGCTTCGATACCACTTGCCATGGATGCGCTTTTACAATCCCACCCAGAATTACACGGTGAGCTTGCGTTGATTATTGGCTATGGCGCAGGTCTCGCTTATGCGGCTCAAGTCGTAAAATTGCCTTGATTAGCTGCAATTTAAGCCTTATTACTCGAAAGTAACGCCCTTTACCCTGCACAATATCTTCCTGTTCTACTTGAAAAATAAACGCAGCGACGCGTTCTATCTATATCAAAACGAAAAGAGAAATATCAATGGCACTAAACGAAGCAGATGTACTTGCTGGATTAAAAGAGATCGTAGAAGAAGTTGCGGGAGTTCCAGCAGCATCTATCGAATTGGGCAAGAGCTTCACAGAAGACCTAGATGTTGATTCATTATCAATGGTTGAAGTAGTTGTAGCTGCTGAAGAACGTTTTGGCGTAAAAATTCCTGATGATCAGGTTTCAGAGCTTGCAACTGTTGGCGATGCAGTTAATTTCATCGTTAAAGCATCGGCATAAGAAAAATTAATTCTTAAGTTCTAATAATGACAAGACGTGTTGTTGTAACTGGCTTAGGTGCCACTACTCCGCTTGGCGGAGATGTCACTTCCACTTGGGCAAATGCTGTCGCTGGCAAATCTGGCGCACGGCTAATGAAGCACGAGTGGGCAAGCACCTTGCCAGTTCACTTCGCGGCAGAAGTTGTTGTTGAACCATCTGAGGTAATGAAGCCGGTAGAGCTGCGCCGACTAGATCGATCAGAGCAATTTGCACTTATTGCATCTCGTGAAGCTTTCGCTGATGCTGGTAACCCAGAGCTTGATCTAGAGCGTTTAGGCGTTGTAATTGCATCAGGTATTGGCGGAGTTACCTCTTTATTAGAGCAATATCGAATCTTGATGGAAAAAGGAGCGCGTTTAGTATCGCCGCATACCGTTCCGATGATTATGCCAAATGGACCAGCAGCAAATGTTGGTTTGGAATTTAAAGCAAAAGCTGGCGTGCACACACCTGTTTCGGCATGTGCATCTGGTGCGGAGGCAATTGGTTATGCCTTCGACATGATCAGAAATAACCGAGCTGATGTTGTGATTGCAGGCGGCGTAGAAGCATCAGTTGATGCTTTGCCTATGGCTGGTTTTGCAGCCATGAAAGCCTTATCTACACGAAATGATGCTCCAGAAAAAGCATCACGCCCTTACGATGTTGATAGAGATGGTTTTGTATTAGGCGAAGGTGGCGGCGTACTCATTCTTGAAGAGTACGAACATGCAAAGGCGCGCGGAGCAAAGATTTACTGTGAAATTGCAGGTCAAGGTTTAACTTCAGATGGTTATCACATCGCTGCCCCAGATCCTGAGGGTCGTGGAGTTATTCGTGCGATGCAATTAGCACTTAAAGATGCTGGCCTTTCAACGAAAGATATTTTCCATTTAAATGCACACGCAACTTCTACCCCAGCTGGAGACGTTGCAGAAGCTAATGCACTTCGTGGCGCGCTAGGTACTGATGCAGATCACGTTGCAGTCTCTGCAACTAAATCAATGACCGGCCATCTACTAGGCGGCGCCGGTGCAGTTGAATCAGTATTAATCGTGAAAGCGCTTCAAGAAAGATTGGCGCCACCAACTATTAATATTGAAAATCTTGATCCTGCAGTAACTGTTGATGTTGTTAGAGATAAAGCGCGCGAATTACCAAAAGGTGATATCGCAGCGTTAAATGATTCATTCGGCTTTGGTGGCCACGACGTAGTTTTGGTGTTTAAAAGCATCTAAATGACAGATCCAAAAGATCCTGAGCTTCGTATAGCGAAGCTAGTTGATGCTGGTACAAATCATTTAATTACCGAGCGTGATCAAAGTGGCATGCTCGCTGCACGTGGAAAGATAAAAGGAAACGAAGTCGTAGTTTTCGCATCAGACCCAACTGTTCAAGGCGGTGCACTTGGTCCAGAAGGTGCGAAGGTAATCGTTGAGGCTTATAAAGTCGCAATGGCAGAGCAATTACCGGTGATTGGCATTTGGCACTCTGGTGGCGCCCGTTTACGCGATGGCGTTTTATCACTACATGCATTTGGTGAAGTCTTTCAATCATTCATAACCGCTTCAGGAAAAATTCCACAACTTTCATTAGTGCTTGGCCCGACTGCTGGCGGTGGCGCATATGGACCTGCACTTACAGATGTTGTAGTACTTGCGCCAGAAGGTCGAATTTTTGTCACTGGTCCAGATGTCGTAAAAAGTGTCACCGGTGAAAATGTAGATATGGCAAAACTTGGTGGACCAGAAGCACATAAAAAGAATTCTGGACTAGCTCACATAATTGCAACAAGCGAAGAAGAAGCATTTGATGACATACGCAAACTGGCGTCGCTCTTTTCAAATCAAGGTCATATTGATGTCAAACTAGAAGATACTGATCTTGCGCAATTTGTGCCAGATTCGCGTAAACGAGTATATGAAGTGCACCCTCTAGTTGAAGAGCTATTAGATCACGATGAATCTATGGAGCTTCTGGCTGATTGGGCACCAAATATGTTGACTGCCATTGGACGTTTGGGCGGACGAACTGTCGGTGTAGTTGCGAATAACCCTAAACATTTAGGTGGCGTATTGGATGCAGCAGCTGGAGAAAAAGCGGCCAGATTTGTTCGAATGTGCGATGCATTTGGAATTCCATTAATTGTGATTGCTGATGTCTCTGGATTTCTTCCAGGTGCCGGTCAAGAATGGGAAGGCGCTGTAAGACGCGGCGCTAAATTGCTACATGCATTTGGAGAAGCAGTAGTTCCGCGTGTAACACTTATTACTCGCCATGCATATGGTGGAGCATATGTTGCAATGAATTCACGGGCATTAGGTGCTACAAAAGTTTTTGCCTGGCCAAATGCTGATGTGGCGGTGATGGGTAGCGTGGCAGCAGTTCGTGTTTTACATCGACGCTTACTTGCTGATGTTCCTCAAGATCAACGAGAGTTCATGGAGCTAGAACTTGCAGCCAAACACGAACAAGAATCTGGCGGAGTTCAAAAAGCGATTGAAATTGGCGTTGTTGATTCAGTGATTCAACCTGATAAAACTAGATCCGAAATCGCTAAAGCCATTGCCGCTGCACCATATAGACGTGGTGCGCACGGAAATATCCCGCTTTAATTGCTCTTGAAAGTTACCGTTACCGTTGCAGTTACAGTTTTATCAATGCTAGAAGTGTCATACATGCCGTAATCCGAAGTCATTGTTGAATCTGGCGTTGTGACTTGAATTGGCCCAGCTTTCACTGAGGTAATTGATCCAACTTTTCCGCCGACAGCTTCTGTCATTGCCTCTGCACGAGCTTTTGCATCTTTAGTTGCTTCACTAAGTAGCTCTGGGCGAATTTTATTTAAAGTTGAAACATAATACTGAGGTCCGTAATTACTTACATTTACACCCTGTTGAAGTAAAGCTCCGATATTCTGACTAAGTTTAGAAACTAACTGAACATCCTTGGTGCGAACAGTGATTTCACGATTTGCACGATAATTGAGGATGCGTCCGGTTGGATTGCCGTTGATATATTCCTCAGTTGGGTAAGAGTTAACTGGACCAAGAGTTAATTGATCTGAAGCTACCCCACCATCAGTTAAATACTTTTGAAGAGCGCTGATTCCAGAATCAATCCCATTTACGGCGCTTGCTGGAGTTTTTCCAGTATTTGCAATAGATAAAGTCCAAACTACATTATCTGCTTTAGCTGAAACTTTGGCAGAACCAATTACGACAATACCATCGCTTGAACGAGTTGCAAATCCTGAACCAACTTGGCTTAAACCTGCACCAAGTGCGCTTGCTACAATTGCTGCAGCTGCGATGATTGTAATTGATTTACGTTTCTCTAATTTCTCGTCCATTTTTCCCTGACTTAATTCTTCTTTTAGATTGCTCGTAGTTGAGCGATCTCCTGCAAATCTACCCCACGGAAGCGTTCAAGTTCTACTTCCCACTCTGTTCCGAGCGCCACACCTAACATCTCTCTCACTTCTTCATCACTTTTTGTTAATGCAAATTTAATTTGATTTTCGGTAATCAAGATACTTCCCATTTCATCAATTTGAGAGCGATGCATTCCAAGATCAGGTGTGTGTCTAAATAATTGATTCCCGTAATTAATCTCAAATCTCAAGTAATGCCAACTTTTAAGTGAACTTGCTAGTTCGGCAGAGGTATCCTTATAAGATCGCCATTCAATTTGAGTTCGTTGCGTACCTGCAACAAGTGGTTGTGAGCGCCATTCAATCTGTACTGGCCCAAGTAACGATTCGATCGACCACTCAACATGGCGAATTAGCGCCATCGGGCATGAGTGGATAGTTAAGAATCCACGATTCATCTTCAACTCCTAGCAAGGTGTTATTTGCACCTTCCCCAGTTCAAAAACCCACTTGCTTTTAAAAGTTGATACCTAATTTTCTCCCCTACACGCTCACTTTGTCCACTTCTCGCACCTTCGGCTAGGTCATTATGCGTATGGCAGGTAGGCTTACCCTCAGTCGGACGCTCGAAGGTAAGTTTTTAAAAGAATTTAGCTAGAAAAGAAGATCGGCGAAGCCAAATCCAAGCTTCGTCAAGTTTTAACGAAATAGGAAAAAATTAATGGCAACAGGCACAGTTAAGTGGTTCAACTCAGAAAAGGGCTTCGGCTTTATTGCAGTAGATGGCGGTGGACAGGATGTATTCGTTCACTACTCAGCTATCCAGGGCAATGGTTACAAGTCTCTTAATGAGGGTCAGTCAGTATCTTTCGAGGTCGTCCAGGGTCCAAAGGGCCCACAGGCTGATCAAGTAACTGCTAACTAATTAACACTTTACAAAGAAAAACCCCGGTGTAAATCACTGGGGTTTTTTTATTTCCTTTGTTATTTATTTTGTTCAATTCTGCTGATTTTCAACCAATTGAAGAATCCCCAAATCACAAATGGCATATAAATTGCATACAAAGTTCCGGTTGGATAATAACCATTACTAAATGCAAATGGTACGCCAACTAAATCTACTGCAACCCAAACCAACCAAAACTCAACATACCCACGGCTCATTCCAAAAGTTGCTAAAGCTGTCCCTGTAAAAATCCAAGTATCAACAAAAAGCCATTGGCCAGTTTCGCCAAGGTTCTTGAATATTTGCATCGAAATTATAAAGAAGATGATTGTCGCCGGAATAATTATGAGTTTCTCTTTAGTTGTTGTCCAACGCGGTTCTACAGCAGGAACATCTTTGCCTAGACGTTTATGGTGCGACCAACGAACCCATCCATAAATGCTTACAATTATCAAAAGTAGATTTCTACTTGCCTGTCCATAGAAATTTGCATGCTCACTTTCATCGCCAAAAGAGAAAACCGCACCAAGGAAAACTGTGAAAAGCAGCGCATCTCCCAATATTCCAACTGGCCAAGCTGCGACCAATCGACGTGCACCTAAAATTGCGCTGCTTAAACCCAGCAATCCCCCGATAATCTCGCGGATTGCAATTGATTTACTGCCAAAACTAATAGTTGCTTCAAAGAGCCACTGCAACACTGACATTTTTACTCCCTGTTTTCGTTCTTTCCGAAAAATTACTTTTTCGGTATAGGCGGAATTGCTCCGCTTTTTTCTAATAACGCCTTAACTTCGGAAGCAGGAGATCTATCTCCGCCCACTTTCCACTTATCTAGGTATCGCCAAGGAAAAACTACTCCCCTTCGTACCCACCAGATGTCTCGCTCTTTTGTTGGCCAACTAATTCCAAAATGAATATGTGGCGCAGTTCCTGCAGCATCGCCAGAATTTCCGACATAGCCGAGCAAAGTACCTACTTCAACTCTTGTGCCTATCTCTATACCATCTACGATTTTGTTTAAATGTGATGCGTAGTAACGAACTCCATCATCTCCTATCATGGAGATGAAAATTCCACCTTTTGTAATTGGGGTTGGATTCTTATATGTATAAGTATCTTTCTTCCTGATCTCATCTATGACACCTGAAGTTACCGCAACATATCTGCAGCCTTTTTTCACCAAAATATCCGTAGCTGGGTAATCATGATGATATCTACTGTACGTGGGTTTGCACCCTGGGGTACTGGGTACGGGAAATGCATATTTAGGCGCGGCATTTGCGGGAGTAATTAAAGTTAACAGTAGGCACGCTGAGATTATTACTCGAATTCGCATGCTCAGAACCTTAACATTAACCATGGTTAAACGGGCTAAAAATGTGAAAGTGCTATTTGGTCTTAATGCAATTAGCGCATGGTTAGGTTTCGGTGGTTCATTCATTGTAAACACTTTCGATTTAGTACCGGAAGGAGAAATTGAGCCACATCTATTCGGTCCGCATGCTCCTGGTATGTCTGGAGCATTAACTCGAATGATTGATTTATTTGGATATTTCACCATTTGGAGTAACTTGCTTGTTGCAGTCACAATAACCATGCTCTACTTAAATCCAGGTAGATCAAGCCAGCGCTTTAAATTATTTAGAAATACTTCGTTATTAATGATTTTAATGACCGGTATTTTGTATCACTTGCTTATCGCGCCCACTGCAAATCCAGAGAGTTGGAATGTCTACACAAATGCATTTCAACATTACATAACTCCAGTTATCACAGTATTGGTCTGGTTACTCGTGGGACCGCGAAAATGGTTCAACTTCCGTATGACTATTTCGGTATTTGCAATTCCTACTGCTTATTTAATTTACACTTTTGCTCGCGGTGCCATAATCGATAGGTATCCGTATGGATTCTTTGATGTCATTGAATACGGTTACATCTCGGTTGGCACAACTTTGGTGATGATTTATGTTGCAGGGTATGTATTAGCACTGCTTTTTCTGGCTTTGGATAAAGCCCTTTCGAGAAACAAGTAAGATTCGCTCGACGAGGGGGTAGCTCAGTCGGTTAGAGCCCCGGACTCATAATCCGGTCGTCGTGGGTTCGAGCCCCACCCTCCTCACCAATTTATTTAAATTTCTTGATTACTTTCCAAGACCAATAAAAGAGTGGAAATTGCAGAGGTAAACGAGCATAAGCAATTAGTGGATCTGGCCATTCACGACTAGACCAATCTATCGCCATCTTTATATTTGCAATGTAAACAGTCAAGAAAAGTGCAAGTGAAAAGATTGCGCCCCATAGACGGATGGTTTTTCCAAAAATTACTTTAGCGCTATTGCTGACCAACATAATGCCAATAAATATCTCTGCAACGCCGCTTATATAAGTCCAGAATCTTGGATCTCCAGGTAGAAACTCTGGCACGATTAAATCAAGTGGTTTTGGAATAATAAAATGTCCAATTCCTGTAAGAACCAGAAAAATACCTAATGCTGTGCCGGGGTGTCTTCTCATAGCCACATATTAAGTCAATAAACATCCAATTAGGTTCATTAGGTAAAGTCACGACATGGAAAATCGCACTAAAGTACTAATTGTCGGAATTGACGGACTGATGATTCATAGAGTGATTGATTCAGGTCGAACAGGGCACCTAAAAAAATTGCGAGATTCTTCTTATTTCGTAGATACAGTAGTTGATATGCCTACTGTATCTGGACCAAGTTGGTCAACAATACTTACCGGCACAAGACAAGATGTTCATGGAGTAATTGATAATCACTTTAAAAACCACAACTTAGCCAAAACCCCTGATTTACTAACTAAAGCACTCAATTTAAATTCTGATCTAAAAACTTATGCAGCAGCTGGTTGGCCGCCATTAATTGATCCAAATGATGTTGGGCCAGTGATTTCAGATTCTGGTCACTTACGCTATTACAATGATGGAGAGAAACTTGGCTATCTTCAAGTAGATGAAGAAGTTTTGAATCATGCTCTCGAAACCATTAAGAATATTTCGCCAGATTTAAATTTTGTCTACTTCTGCGGTGTTGATGAAGCCGGACATAAATATGGTTCGGTTGATACGCCTTACTTTGATGCAGCCGAACGCATTGATGGCTACCTAAAAAGATTGCACCAGCTACTTGTTGATAGTAAAGATGAATGGGTGCTGGTAGTCGTAACTGATCATGGCCATAGAGATGAAGGCGGACACGGTGGAGATTCGCATCAAGAACGAGCCTCATTTGTGATTGGACATGGTGTTAATCGCGAAAATCCAGAGTGGCCAGAGAAGTTGGCTCCACATGAGCTATCGAATTTAATCTTAAAGTTGATTTACTAACTCGTAAAAATATTTTGAACCAAAATCGCGTCTTACGTCATCATATTTGAGCATACCCCACTCCCAGAAATCAAAATCGATATCTGAAATTGAATCTTGAATAGATGCCCAAAGGGTCCATCCATATTTAGCCAACGACGCAAATAACCATGCACGAGCAAATTTCTCTTGGCGAAATGAACCGTAGTAACCAACAATCAATTCTTTGAGTACATCCACAGATTGCCCAGATTCAGACCAGATATTTCCGAGTTCAAAACAAGGATCATTATTACCTGAATACTCGTAATCGATTAGCCAAACTTGATTTCCATCATCGATAAAATTGGCAGGTAATAAATCATTATTGCAAGGAACTTTTCCGGAATCGGTTGCCTCTAAAGATTTCTTTAAATCTTCTTTTGCTTTGGAAAATTCAAGATAGCCATCAGGTAATCGAAATCCTCTTTCTGTAACAATTTTCAAATAGTTTTGTTGGATTTTAAACATATCAAAATCCAACTTAAACGGTTCAGAACTGTGCAATTTTTTTACACTCTCAGAAATTCGAATCGCGTTGTTGGCGACATCAT
>JBEAMP010000044.1:0-14631 GCA_041165905.1 Actinomycetota bacterium | reverse complement strand
AGCTTCAAGCTTTGCCTTAATTTCTTTTGCATGATCAAGATCGCGGATAACACGTGCAGCGCGAGCGCGACGGATTCCTTCGATCTGCTTCTCTGCACCAAGGCTCCATGCAATTGCATTGTGAGTTGGTAATAAATAGTTACGGCCATAACCATCAGCAACGGTTACGACATCGCCAGGATGTCCAAGGCCAGATACTTCACGAGTAAGAATTAGCTTCATTTGTATTGTTCCTCTCTGGTTATCCTGGTTATCGAGCTGTTGATGTGTATGGAAGTAGCGCTACTTCGCGGCTGTTCTTAACAGCAGTTGCGACTGAACGCTGGTGTTGTGTACATGCACCAGTTACGCGACGTGCGCGGATCTTGCCGCGATCGCTGATGTACTTACGTAGCAAGGCGATATCTTTGTAATCGATATATGTAACCTTGTCACGGCAGAATTGGCATGGCTTCTTCTTGAATTTCTTATTAAGAGCCGCTGCTTTAGCGCCCTTATTCTTTGGTTCTTTGAGCGTACGGTTATTACGTGCTCCCATTGTGGTGCTCCTTTTCGGGCCCTTCCTTAGATTTAATTCAATCTAGTAGAAGGAATGGTTGTTGTTTTCGGATAATTTTTTAGAATGGTGGTTCGTCGGTATTTGTTGACCAACCGCCACCAGCTGGCGCTGAAGATGCCCAAGGATCATCGTTAAATGAATCAGCTGAGAATCCACCTGCGTTTGCGTTTGCCGCTCCTGCAGCGCGAGTTGTCTTTGTAACTTTCGCGGTTGCATTACGTAGTGATGGACCAACTTCATCTACTTCAACTTCAAATACTGTGCGCTTCTCGCCCTCTTTGGTTTCGTACGAGCGTTGCTTTAAACGGCCAGAAACAATTACGCGCATTCCGCGAGTAAGTGATTCTGCAACGTTCTCTGCTGCCTGACGCCAAATCTGACATTGCAAGAAAAGTGAATCTCCGTCTTTCCATTCATTTGTGTTGCGATCAAAAAAACGCGGAGTTGAAGCTACGCGAAACTTTGCAACCGCTGCACCTGATGGGGTGAAACGAAGTTCTGGATCATCAACAAGATTGCCGATGATGGTGATGTTTGTATCTCCTGCTGCCATTTTTATTTACCTCTACTTATCTACTCTGGGTGTTATCTACTGAATAAGGTTGTTACTCTGGACGAATAACTTTGGTGCGCAGAACAGACTCATTCAAATTAAGTTGGCGATCCAACTCTTTGATTGCTGCTGGCTCGCAGTGCATATCAACAACTGCGTAAATGCCTTCGCCCTTCTTATTAATTTCAAAGGTCATACGACGGCGTCCCCAAACATCTAGCTTGTCGACTTTTCCGCCTGAGTCTTTGATGATTTTTAAGTAGGTCTCGAGGCTTGGTGTAACTGTGCGCTCTTCGAGCTCTGGGTCAAGGATGACCATTAATTCATAATGACGCATGAATTCAAAAAACCCCTTTGGACTATGCGGCTACGGTATTTCCGTAACAGAGGTGTTCGTTGTTTTGCAACGAGGGGTTAAGGATAGGTGGAAGCGGTATTAAAGAGGAAATCCCAAGGTTTCCCCTGTGTAGAACGGGTTTGGGAGAGCTGGCGGGCCAGGCTGTAAATCATGGCAATCGAGGCGATCAGGCGAATTAGGCTGATTGCGCCATAGAAATTTTGGGCAAGGCCAAATTTCGCTTCAGAGATTAAGGCTAAGTGCTGCCAAATTGCGATGTGATAGGCAAGCTCTGCCATCTGCCAAACCCAGAAAATAATTAAAGTTGGTTTTGTTTTTATTGCTATCACAGCAAGCGCGGTTAGCCAAAGTACATATTGTGGTGAATAAACCTTGCCCAGAATTAAAGCGCTCGCAAAAACAATAAAAGAAACTTCGGCAAGGGTGGGTGTTGTTTTAAGTCCAAATAAATAAACCATTACCCAAGATAAAATCGCAAGTGTTCCAAGGAGCGAAAGAAAATTTGTATTTCCAGAAGTTAAACCGAAAATTTGTCCAACATTCCAGATAGAACCCCAATCCGGTCCACGCTCCATATTAAATTTATAGAAATGCCACCAACCAGTTGGAGTAGTTAGCGCAACCGGCAAATTAATTGCAAGCCAGGTACCGGTAAAGATTGATAGGTAACGTATCGGTAGGCGATTACTTCTAGCTGCGATTGCCAAAATTGGAATAAGTAAAAGTACTGGGAAGAATTTTGTGGCAACGGAAATTCCAAGTGCGATTGCGCTGTAATCAAATTTCTTTCGGTCATACCAATAAATAGCCAGCAACATAGTTGGAATTCCCCAGAGATCCCAATTAATAAATAAGGAGCCAATTACTGCAGGGGCGAGTGCATAATAAAAACCATAGACGTTTATTCGCTGCGCGATAAATACAGTTGCAATAAATAATAGCGCGAGCAAGAAAATATTTAAAAAGTAGTAACCGCGGATATCATTAAGTGGTAGCGCAGTTAAGTACATAACTACGCCCATCAAAACTGGATATTCAACGCTCTGTTCTCCACTTGCAAAGGCCCAGATATCTTTATTAAGCCCGCGTTCGGTATATAAAGGTGCAATATCGGTATAACAAGCGTGAATATAGTTATCCGGAGATTGCCAATCGTGCTTTTCGCAATGTGAAAACTTCAAAAAAGAGAGCAAACTCGCCACTATTGCTAGGGCTAGTAATACGCGCGTATTTCTAAACAGATTATTACTTCTTCTTCATTGATTGTTTGCCACCGCTAGTCATAACAATCGGATCGGTGCCACCAATATTTACTGGTTTAGGGAAAGAGAGCACAGGGTCGCCTTTTAGCGCACCTTTCATAAATGCAGTCCAAATCTTTGCTGGGAAAGTTCCGCCGGTTACAGAATTTAATCCACCAATTCCATTGAGTGTTTGTGTGGCATCGTCTCTAAACATTGCAACTGCAGCAGATAGTTGTGGTGTGTAGCCGGCAAACCAAGCTGAGGCATTCTGTTCAGATGTTCCGGTTTTACCCGCTGCTGGACGACCAAGCCCAGCAGTTCCGAATGTTGCAGTTCCGTTCTTAACGACTTCTTGTAATCCATAAGTTAAATCAGCCATTACTTCTTTACTAAATACAGTATTTGGTGAAGGCGATGCCGCTTGATAAAGCACGCCGCCATTTGAACCATTTACTTCAGTAATAAACCATGGCGCGGCATAAACTCCATTAGATGCAAAGGTTGCATACGCAACAGCTACATCAATTACATGTGGAGATGCCGCACCTAAAACCACAGATGGCGTTGGCATCATCGCAACTGAATCTGGAATTCCAGCGCGGCGTGCAACATCTACTACGCGATCTGGCCCAACTTTGATTCCAAGTGGTACATAAATTGTGTTAATTGAATGCGAGGTGGCAGTTAATAAACTAACTTGGCCCCAACCTTCATCGCCATAATTATTAACTTCATATGGTTTTCCTGCATCATCAAAAAATTGTGGTGAGTCACCATTCCACATAGAGGTAAGTGGAATACCTGCCTCTAAACCGGCTGCGAGTGCAAATGGTTTAAATGTAGAACCTGCCAAAGCAATTGATTGAGTTGCATCATTTAATTGGCGCTTTACATAATCTGCGCCGCCATAAAGAGCAATGATTTCGCCGGTTCCTGGGCGAATTGCGACCAGCCCGATATGTAAATTCTCAGGTGCACCCTTTGGAGTTAGCTTGGCAACTGCTGCAACTGCAGAGGTTTGCGCCTTTTGATCAAAGGTAGTTTTAACAATCAAACCACCCTTCATTAATTGATCATCGGTAAATCCGCGCTTAACTAACTCCGCGCGCACCATTTCAATTAAATAACCTTTAGGTCCAGATAACCATCCTTCAGAGGTTCCTGGCATGATGGTTGGGAATTTAGTTGATTTAGCTTTCGCTTCATCAACCCAACCAGCTTTAACCATTCCATCTAATACATATTGGAATCTAGCCTGCAAGCGCTTCATATTATTTTCGCTATATTGCGGATCGTAATAACCTGGCGAGCGCAAAATAGATGCAATCACTGCAGATTGTGCAAGATTTAATTGTTTTGCACTTCGGTTGAAATATTGCTGCGCTGCAGTCTCAACTCCATAAGAGCCACGACCAAAATAAATAGTATTTAGATAATTCTCTAAAATTTGATCTTTGCTTAGTTGATTCTCTAACTTAATCGCGATAACTAACTCTTTAATCTTTCTAGTAATTGTTCGCTCTTGCGTTAGGAAAGCAGTCTTTGCATATTGTTGAGTGATAGTAGAACCACCACCGCCTCGTCCTAAAGTTTTTACGTTATCAATAACTGCTCGTGCAAAACCACTAAAACTAAATGCATGTTCGCTATAGAAATTTCGATTTTCGGCAGCTAATACTGCTTGACGTAAATGCAGAGGCATTTTTGCCAGCGGAACGATGGTGCGATTTTGCGCACCAATGCGACCAATTTCAGAACCATTTGAATATTGAATGATGGTCGATTGGGTATTTACGAAATCATTTGGGTTTGGAATATTTACAGTGAAATAAGCCAGCACAAAGAGAGTTGATCCAGCAACAAATCCAAAGCCGCCTAGAAAGATTGCAATTCGGGCTAATAAACGCTTGGAAATGCGGAGCATGGCGAAAGGCTACCTGTAATCCTCGTCCTCAATTGTTTTCTGCTTGCGAGGCGGTTTGCGTTCTCTGCCATCACCCAAGGTAAATGAGTGCACTAAGTGATTCCAGTGGCATGATTTACAGACTTCTACCAAATAAACGCGGAACTCTCCGAATTCCAACTCCATCTGCATAAGTTCCGCGATGGTCTTAATCCGTCCTTGAAATTGTCCTAATTGGTCACCATATGTGTAACGAAGTTCTACCAATTCATCTTTCTTACAGACAGGGCAGTTGCGACCAGCTTTCTCTCCATGAAATTTCGCTGCTCGCAATAGATATGGATCAGCATCACAGGCATCGGTAGCACCGCGAAAGAGCGCAATCAAAGTTGCACGCTTATCCAGTGAATAATCGATGAACGAACGCTTAGACCTCACGAGGTAATTGTAATTACCTTATAAAGTTAAGTCATGCAGGAATTCTTTGGACTGATACTCCATCCGCGCCTGCGAAAACTATTGGCCGTTCGTTGGACTGGCCAATTAACAGATGGCATCTTCCAAAGTGCGTTGGCATCTTTTGTGCTTTTCTCTCCAGAACGACAACCAAGTGCAATGGCCGCAGCTTTAGGTTTTGCAGTGGTCTTAACACCTTATTCAATTGTCGGCCCATTGGTTGGAACAATTCTTGATCGAATTGCTAGACAACGTGCAATTCTTGTTGCAAATATTTTACGTTCGGTTGATTTGATATTAATTGCAATTTTAATTTTCTCTGGAACTACCGGAATTCTATTAACTGTATTAATTCTCTCAGCATTTGGTGTTAATAGGTTATTACTAGCGGGGCTCTCAGCCGGTTTACCTTTAATGATTGATCGACCATCTTTAATAAAAGCAAATGCACTTGCCGTAACTGGTGGTTCACTTGCAGTAGTGATTGGTGGTGGAATTGGCATTGCAATTAGAAGAATGATCGATGCATCAAATAGCGCCAATCACTCAGATGGCATTCTGATTTTGATAGCAGTTCTGGGTTATTTAGCAGCAACTTTCTTTAGTTCTAGGATCGAAAGAAACGAACTAGGTCCACTGCCGTATGAAAAGCGAAAAGCAGATGGGTTTGGTGAATTAGTCGAAGCGGTCAAATTTTTGAAGAATCATAAAGATGCTGCGCGAGGGATTATCGCGACATCAATACAACGTGGTGGATTAACTGCGCTAACCATTATTGGATTGTTATTACAACGCAATACTTTTAATGATCCTGCAGATACAGAGGCTGGGTTAGCAGGTGTAAGTATGTCGATTGCTTTTGCTGGGGTTGGGTTAGTAATTGGTGCGCTTATTGCACCACTTGGTGTTGAAAAGTTCGGTCGCCATAAATGGATTCGATTAATGGCCGCTTTGAGCGCAGTAACTCCAATTTTTTTGGGGTTGGTGCAGACAGAGTGGATGTTATTTACCGCTGCATTTTTTGTAGCTTTAAGTGGTCAAAGTATGAAAGTTACAAATGATGCATTAATCCAATCAAAAATTACTGATGACTTCCGTGGACGCACCTTTGCGCTAAATGATATGTCGGTTAACTTTGCGATTGTTGGTTGTTCACTTCTTGCAGCATCTGTCATGCCAGATAGTGGAAAGACTCTATTGGTTCCCGCTGTAATAACAATTGTTTATTTGTTAAACGCATTTGTATTACTGCGTCCAAGTAAATTTAGCGCGACTGCCACCAATTAAGTAGTTCAGTTGTCGCGCGCTCTTTACCTAGCGGGCCATGTTCTAAACGTAGCTCTAAAAGAAAATCCAATGCCAAACCAACTTCACGTGAAGGTTTTAATTTAAGTAGCTCCATAACTTCTGCGCCATCTAAATCTGGACGAATTGCAGCTAACTCTTCTTCTGCTGCAAGTCGTTCGATACGAGCTTCTAATTCGTCATAAGTTTTAGCAAGAAGCTCTGCTTTGCGTTGATTACGTGTAGTGCAATCTGCGCGTGTTAATACGTGTAAATGCGTCAATAACTCACCGGCGTCTCGCACATAGCGACGAACTGCAGAATCAGTCCATTCGCCATCTCCGTAGCCATGGAAACGTAGGTGTAGCGCAATAAGTGTTTCGACATCATCAATAACTTCATTTGAGTAGCGCAGCTTCTTTAAGCGCTCTTTAGCTAGACGTGCGCCTACTACTTCATGGTGATGAAAAGAGACGCCACCTCCCGGAATTAACGCGCGAGTTTTTGGTTTACCAATATCGTGCAATAAAGATGCGAGGCGGATTACAAGATTCTTACCACCTAAACGCTCTTCTAGCGCAATTGCTTGATCTAGCACTGTTAATGAGTGTTCATAAACATCTTTATGGTGATGGTGTTCGTCAATTTCCAGTTGTAGTTTTGGAATTTCTGGCAGCACTAATTCTGCTATTCCAGTAGAAACTAAAATGGCAATACCTTTGCGCGGATTATTAGACATTATTAATTTTGTAAATTCATCTCGTGTGCGTTCAGCGGAGATAATGTTGATTCGTTCAGCCATTTCAGTCATGGCTTTTAGCGCATCTTCTGAAACTTCAAAATTTAATTGCGCCGCAAAACGTGCAGCACGCATCATGCGCAAAGGATCATCGCTAAAAGATTGTTCTGGTGTTACCGGAGTTCGCAAAATTTTTGCACTCAAATCTGTAAGGCCATTAAATACATCGATAAATTCTGGTTTAGCGCCGGTTAATTCAAGGGCCATCGCATTTACGGTGAAATCTCGACGAGATAAATCGCCTTCAATGTTCTCACCGAATTTAACTTCTGGTTTACGAGAATCTAAATCGTATTTGTCGCTGCGATAAGTTGTAATTTCTACAGTGGTATCGCCACGTTTTCCTGCGATAGTTCCAAAATCAATTCCGATATCCCAAACATCTTCAGCCCAACTTTGCAGAATTTTCTTTGTCTCGAGTGGTTTTGCATCTGTTGTGAAATCTAGATCATTTCCTAAACGACCAAGAATTGCATCGCGAACCGGTCCACCAACTAGCGCCAATTTAAATCCAGCCTCTTTGAAGGCTTGTGCGAGCGAACTAGCTAAAGGTGCGCGCTCAATTAGCGAACGAATCGCTAATTCACCTGCGGCATCTAATGCGTTACTCACAGGGGAAAGGTTAGGGTACTCGCATGACCCCGGCACCTGGTGCTGGCGGCGATGCCCCTAATGCACAACCGGCGTCTAAGCCTCACCGAAAAAAGCGTTCTCGTAACCGTAAAAAGAAATCGACTACTGCTGCGCAGCAAAAAAATCGTTACGCAAAGCGGGTTGATGAAATTAGCGCTGGAGGATTGGTTATTGATTTCTCTGGCACCAAGGGGCTGCTTATCGGCCGCTTTGATCAGAAAGATGCAACGCGCGAACGTCTGCTCTGGTCTCTACCTAAGGGGCATATAGAAGAAGGTGAAACACCAGAAGAGGCTGCGATTCGTGAAGTCGCAGAAGAGACCGGTATTCAATCTGAAATCTCTAGAGAACTTGGCGTAATTGATTTCTGGTTTATGGCTGGTGGAAAAAGAATTCACAAAACTGTTCACCATTATTTATTTAAAGAGGTAGGTGGCGCTTTAGCGCCGCAAGAATCAGAGGTAGATGAAGCGCGATGGTTTCCGCTAGAAGATATTGTCAATTTGCTGGCTTACCCTGATGAGAAGAAGTTAATCGCCAGAAGCGGAGATCTTAAATGAAGAAATTTCTGATTTTAATTGCCGCTCTCTTTTTTACACTGCCCGCGCCTGCAGAAGCAGCTGGCAATACCATTTGGCTAGCAACAACAGCTAATCGAAATTATGCTGGAGAAATTACTAATAAGAACTTTGAAAAATCATTAGCTCCTGAAGGTGAATTAGGAAAATTAGTTTTTAATCCAGTTTCACGTCCAAGAACTTGGATTATGGATGCAGCACTTTTTGAAGATGTGCAGTATTTGATTGATAATGAATCTACATTGGCTACAAATTGGTTGGCCCAAGTAAAACGAGCTTCAAATCAAGACACTATTTATGCAACTGCATATGGTAATCCCGATGTTATTTATTTAAATTCTTTAGCCCCAACTGAATTAAATTTCTATTATGCAGTTGGTCAGCAGCACCTACAGGCAGTTTTACTAAAGAATGTACTTAGCGAAAAAGGCAGTGGTTACGCTTGGAAGCGAGCGAAAATAAGTGATGAAGTCCGAGAATTCTTTAATGTGGCACGCGCTGAATTTATGTTGCTTTCAACTGTTGTTAACCCCAAAGAGGTCGAAACTGATCGAGGACGCATTGCCCAGCTATTTAGCCCGCTATTAAGTAGCGAAGAGCGCGCATCCTTATTAAAAGATTTCGAAAGTGGCCAAGCGAATGTCATAAATAAATTAAGAATTGTCAGTGGTCGCTACCAAATAACAACTGCAAAAGAGAAGATTCCCGTTACTTTAGTAAATGATTTCAACGTTCCAGTTACGGTAGATCTCTTCTTTACCCCTTTAAATAATCGCGTGGTCTTTCCGCAATATCGCCAAATTACTTTAAATGCTAAGAGCAAGATTCAAGTAAGTGTGCCTATTAAAACTATTGCGGCTGGCGATACCAATGTAATTGCACGTTTTGAAAATGGTAAAGGTCAAGTAGTGGGCTCAAATGGCATGATCGAACTATCTTCCACTCTTATTTCGCCTGCCGTTACCTGGTTTACCACTGGCGCTGGTCTACTTTTAATACTTGCAGCGATAGCACAGAGCGTACGTCGCGTTAAGAAGAATAGGGCAGAGAAGTGAAGAATCAAGATCTCTTCCGCCAATCAACTGTGATGGCGCTCGGCACTGTACTTTCGCGTATCGCAGGTTTCATCCGTAGCGTTTTAACAGTTGCGGTTTTAGGAACTGCGCTACTTGCAGATAGTTTTAACGTTGCTAATACAATGCCAAATATTATTTATAACTTAATGATTGGTGGCGCGCTGACTGCAATTTTCGTTCCGCAGTTGGTCAAAAGTAAATCTGAAGTTGATGGTGGCTTAGATTTTGCATCAAGATTGGTAACCACAATTAGTTTAATTCTTGGCGCACTTGTAATTATCGGAGTTATTTTTGCACCAGCTTTAGTTCGAATTTATGCGCCAGAATTTTCAGAGCCAGGGTTCGAACATATTTATGATCTAACCCTTGCAATGATGCGAATCTGTCTGCCACAGATATTCTTCCTTGGGTTATTTACTATGTTGGGCCAAGTCGCCAATTCTCGCGGTTCTTTTGCGCCGATGATGTGGGCTCCGATTGCTAATAATCTGGTCGGGATCGCACTTCTAAGTTATTTCATTATCTTGGTACCTAAATTCACTGCAGAGACCATCACTGATGCCCAAGTTGCAATACTTGGTTGGGGCACAACTGCAGGCGTAATTGTTCAGGCTTTATTGGTAATTCCAGCGGTAAAAAAGACTGGTTTTCATTTAAAGATTCGCTTTGGATTACATGGGCTTGGTAAATCATTTTCACTTGCTGGTTGGACTTTGGTTTATGTATTAATTTCACAATTAGGTTATTTAGTAACAGTGAGCGTTGCAACTAGCGCGGCTGTTAGAAGTGCACAAGCTGGGATCACAACTGGTGTGGGAATCACACCTTTTCAGAATGCTTATTACGTAATGATGCTTCCTTACGGAATTGTGACAATTTCTTTAATTACTGCGCTACTTCCACATATTTCAGAATTAGCTATTAAGAAAGATCGCGATGGAGTGCGCAATGAATTAATTCGTGCAATTCGCATGGTTGGTGTGATTACTGTTCCAGCAGGAATGGCATTTTTCTTACTTGGTCCATTAATGACGAGCACAATCTTTATTGGAATTCCTTATGAAGATGGTTTGTATATGGGTTATGTCTTATCTGCGTTAGGTGTTGGTCTAGTTACATTTAGTATTAATATTATTTTGCTGCGCGGTTTTAATGCATTTGAAGATACCAGAACTCAAGTGCCCTCAATTATTTTAATAAATATAATTTCAGTACTTTTGTCTTATCTATTCTTAAATCTTTTAGATCCTAAATGGGTAACTGTTGGATTGGGCGCCGCGTTCTCTATTAGTTATGTACTCGGTCTTCCTTACACATTATTTTTACTTAAGCGACATACCGGAACTTTGCGAATTAGGGAATTCCTCGGTCAACACTTTAAATTAATGGTGGCTTCATTCATTGCCATGTTTCCGCTTTATTTAATTGCCCAGTTCTGGCAGGGAATTAATCAATTTTCACCGCTGCCAATTCGAATACTAGAAGTATTGGTATTCATTATTTTAGGTGCGATTGGTTACTTTTTTGTAGCGCAGCGGATGAAAGTCGCTGAAATAGGCGTGATGATGGAATACTTACCCGGCCTTCGTGGTTTAGGTAAAAAGAAGAAAGAAAAGTGATGAGCGAAATTCATAACTTGGTAATTGTCGGATCAGGTCCGGCTGGATATACCGCTGCAATTTATGCGGCGCGCGCACAGCTCAATCCGCTGGTCTACGAAGGCGCAATCACAGCTGGTGGCGCGTTAATGAACACCACTGAAGTAGAGAATTTCCCAGGTTTTACAGAAGGCGTCATGGGTCCAGAGTTGATGGACAGTATGCGCAAACAAGCAAAGCGTTTTGGAGCAAATTTAATTACTGACGATATTGTTGAAATGGATCTGGGTGGAGATGTTAAAACTCTAAAAGATGGCAGTGGCAATGTAGTTAAAGCAAAAGCGGTAATTCTTGCAACGGGCTCTGCATATAAAGAGATTGGTTTAGAGAACGAGAAACGTTTATCAGGTCGCGGAGTTTCTTGGTGCGCTACTTGTGATGGTTTCTTTTTCCGTGATCAAGTAATTGCTGTGGTTGGCGGTGGCGACTCTGCGATGGAAGAGGCAAATTTCTTAACAAAGTTTGCAAGTAAAGTTGTTCTAATTCATCGTCGCGACACATTGCGCGCTTCAAAAATTATGGCAGAGCGCGCACAGAAAAATCCAAAGATTGAATTTGTATTTAACACTGAAGTGACCGATGTGCTTGGTGCAGATAAAGTCGAGGCTTTACAACTAAAAAATACAAAGACCGGAGAGGTCACCACTCGTGAATTCACTGGTTTATTCGTGGCGATTGGTCATTCGCCGCGCTCTGAATTACTTGCAGGACAAGTTTCTTTGGATGGCGAAGGCTATGTGCAAGTTGAGGGACGAAGTACTCGCACCAATTTAAAGGGCGTCTTCGCATGCGGTGATTTGGTCGATCACACCTACCGCCAAGCGATTACCGCAGCAGGCTCGGGTTGCCAAGCGGCCTTAGATGCAGAGCGTTTCCTAGCGCATTAGTTCTAGCGCATTAGTTATTGTTTACCAATTAGAAAGTTGTGAAATAGGAGTTAAAAATGGGAGCACCATCAGTTACAGCAGCAAATTTTCAAGCAGAGGTTTTAAATTCAGATAAACCAGTGTTGGTTGATTTCTGGGCCGAATGGTGTGGACCTTGCCGAATGGTTGCTCCAATTCTCGATGAGATTGCAGCGGAGCATGGCGAGAAGTTAAAGATTGTAAAGTTAAATACCGATGAGGAATCAGCTTTAGCTATTCAATACGGCGTGCAATCAATCCCAACTCTGCATGTATTTAAGGGCGGACAGGTCGTAAAGACTGTAATTGGCGCAAAGCCAAAGCCTGCTCTACTTAAAGATCTAGCTGAATTTATCTAGAGATTTACTCAAGAGCATGATCGAAGTCCTGCTTCGACCTGGCGATAGCGGTGATTTGGTAAACCAAGTCATCGCATCGCTTAATCGAATCGGTTTATTGCATACCACTCCAGAAGTTTTCGATAAAAGCGTTGCTGATGCAGTTGCGCTCTTTCAACAACAACGTGGGTTAACTTCAACCGGAAATGTAAATGACCAGACTTTCCAAGCTCTTGAAGAGGCTCGCTGGAAGTTAGGCGATCGCTCGCTTTATTTACAACCTTCACCATTAATGCGCGGTGATGATGTTGCGCAATTACAGAGCCGCTTAACTGATATGGGTTTTGATTGTGGGCGAGTAGATGGGATTTTTGGCCCTAAAACTGAAAGTGCGATTAAAGAATTTCAAAAATCTGTCGGCGCAGTGGTTGATGGTAAATGTGGTCCGGCAACAATTACCGCATTAATTCGATTAACAAAAACGGTTGCTGGTGGTGCGCCGACTAAATTACGTGAAGCTGCACGACAACAAAGTCGTGGACCAGCTCTTGCTGGAAAAGTAATTGTAATTAACCCAGCGCGCGGCGGTAATAATTTTGGTGTTGAAGCAAATGGTGTAAAAGAATCTGAAATTACTTACGATATTGCCACACGCGTTGAAGGACGTTTATTAGCTTTAGGTGCCAGTGTTTTCTTAACTCGTGGACCACAGAATGATCCAACTGAATCAGAACGTATTGCGCTAACAAATAAGAGTAATGCAGATTTGATGCTCTCTTTAAATTGCGATACTTACAAAAATGAATTAGCGCATGGTGTTGCAACTTATTCTTATGGCAGCGACGCACATGGTGTGCACTCTGTAGTTGGTGATCGTTTCGCATCTTTAGTACAGAGAGAGATTTGCGCTCGTACTGATTTACAAGATTGCGGAGTTCATTCAAAGACTTGGGATTTGCTTCGATTGGTTAGCGCTCCTGCGGTTCGAATTGATTTGGGGTATTTAAGTAACCCTGGTGATGCCGATCGATATAAGCGCGCAGAATTTAGAGATTTGATTGCAGAATCTTTGGTAATTGCAATTCAACGCCTCTATTTAGCAGCCGAAGATGATGCCAAAACCGGGACTTTGCGTATTTCTGACCTAAAACGCGCAGGTTTAAGAATTAATTAATTTCCACCAAGTTAATAAATATGGAAAACTATCCCAATGACTGAACTGCGCCATACGACTGGAGATTCACTAGAACTCGAGAATCGTTTTGCAACTCGAGCGGCGCATATGAAACCTTCTGAAATTCGTTCTTTATTTGCAGTGGCATCTCGCCCAGATATCGTTTCACTTGCTGGTGGTATGCCAAATTTATCTGCGCTACCAATGGACATGATGGCGGAAGTTGTTCGCGATCTTGTTGCCACAAATGGCACTGAAGCTTTGCAATACGGTAGCGGTCAAGGTCATCCATTACTTCGCGAACAAATCTGTGAAGTTATGGCGCTTGAAGGAATTCGCGCTAATCCTGATGATGTAATTGTGACAACCGGTTCACAACAAGCATTAGATTTAATTTCTAGAATCTTTATTGATCCAGGCGATGTAGTTTTAGTAGAAGCGCCTTCATATGTTGGTGCGCTCGGAACTTTTTCGCAGTATCAGGCAGCGCCGGTACATGTTGAAACAGATGATGATGGCATGGTCCCAGCGGCGTTAGTTGAGGCAATCAAGTCGGTTCGTTCGGCTGGCCGAAAAATTAAATTCTTATATTTGATTCCGAATTACCAAAACCCAACTGGCGTGATGCTCTCTGCAGATCGTCGCACTGAAATTTTGGAGATTTGTGCTCGCGAAGAGATTTTTATCGTTGAAGATAACCCTTACGGTCTTCTAGGTTTTGATCGACCATCACCAAATGCGATGCGTGCGCAAGATTCTGAGAATGTCATCTATTTGGGTTCATTCTCGAAGACCATCGCATCGGGCCTGCGCGTTGGTTGGGCGCTGGTGCCACAGTCAATCAAAGACAAGATTGTGATTGCGTCAGAATCTTCAATTCTCTGCCCTTCTAATTTCACACAATTAACAATTTCTAGCTATTTGAAGGATCAGCCTTGGCGCGATCAGATCGCATCTTTCGTTGATTTATACCGCGTTCGTCGAGATGCAATGCTTGAATCATTAGAAGCGCATTTTCCAAAGGAAGCTACTTGGACTCGTCCTGGTGGTGGATTTTATGTTTGGATAACTCTGCCGCCTGAAATTGATACTAAAGCGATGGTGCCAAAAGCG
>JBEAMP010000043.1:0-8625 GCA_041165905.1 Actinomycetota bacterium | reverse complement strand
GTGGCTCCGCCACCTGGTATCGATCCAGGACCCTGGGCTTCAAAGGCCCATGTGCTAGCCACTACACAATGGCGGAACCCGTATTCTCTCGTAAAAACGGCATTTCGCCAAAATCTCATTTATGTAGGCGATAACCTTTGCGCGGATATGAACGATAAAGATGAAGTAGATCGCCTAATTGCTGCGTGGCAGAAAGAGCGACCTGATTTGGATTTTTCACCACTTGCAGTGCTCTCACGAATTACGAGAATTTCAAAACATTTGGATATTGCCCGAAGAAATGCTTTCGCTGAATTAGAAACTTGGGGATTTGATGTTTTGGCTTCATTGCGCAGAGTTGGAGACCCATATCAACTTTCTCCTGGACAATTAATTCAAGAGACTATGGTTACAAGTGGCACTATGACAAATAGATTAGATAGATTAGAAGAATTAGGTTTAATTACAAGAACTCAAGATCCAAGTGATGGTCGCGGAAGTTTAGTTACTTTAACTAAAGCTGGCGCAAAAGCCGTTGATAGCGCAATGGAAGATTTGCTTAGTAGAGAACGTGAATTACTAAAAATGCTTAATAAAGGCGAACAAAGCGAACTTGCTGCACTATTACGTGAATTAGCAATTCACTTCGAATAAATTAATCAACTGAAATTACTTTTGCACCAGGTACTGGGCCTTGCGCTCTTGCGACGCTACCCACTACTCCGCTAGATGTTAGCGCGACTGCAAGATCGAGAGAGTGATCCTCATCCGCAACCAAGAATGCAACCGATGGTCCTGATCCTGAAACAATGCCTCCAAGTGCGCCATACTCCTGCCCCGTATCCAGAATCAATCTAAGAGCAGGCCTTAACGAACAAGCTGCCGCTTGTAAATCGTTGTTAAGTGATTTGCCCACTCTCACAGAATCACCTGAGAGAAGCGACTGAAGTAATTCATCATTTAATGTTGGAGCTTTTATATCTAAACCTGTTCTAAGTCGATCGCACTCTCCGTAAACAGCAGGTGTTGATAGTCCAGAACTAGATACCGCAATTACCCAGTGATAGGTGCCGCGCGAAAGTGCTGGAGTAATTTCATCACCACGTCCGCGGCCTACTGCAGTGCCACCATGCAACATGAAAGGTACATCGCTACCTATTTCTCGTGCGACCTCTGCTAATTCATCTTTCGTAAGTCCCAAACCATAAAGTTGATCGATACCTAGCAAAGAAGCTGCAGCATCTGCACTGCCGCCAGCCATTCCACCCGCCACAGGAATACTTTTATTTATCTCAAAATCGAGGGAAGTGCTGGTATCAAATTTCTCAGACATTAGCTGTACTGCTTTAAATATCAAATTACTTTGATCAAGTGGTACGCCCGTTGTGTAATCACCTTTAATTGATATCCCGAATTGGTCACTTTCTGAAATTTTTATTACATCCATAAGCGATACCGCTTGAAAAACAGTAACTACTTGATGATATCCATCCGCTTCTTTTGGACCCACAGATAATTGCAGGTTAACCTTTGCAGGAGCCTGAACTTCTACGGATTTATATCGCATGGCATCAGCGTAGTAGTTTTATTTTAAATTTGCTTTGCAATCGCAATGTATGAAGAAATGTCTAGCGCCTCACCACGCAATGTCGGATCGATGCCGGCATTCTTAATTATTGATTCCGCATTTTCACCTAGCACCGAAGACATTGCAGATCGAATCATTTTTCTGCGTTGAGAAAAAGCCGCATCAATCAAGGCAAATACTTTTAGGCGAAAATCTTCATCTCCCAAAGGGTTGTGGCGTTTAAAGTAAACCAATTTTGAATCTACATTTGGTACGGGCCAGAAAATACTTCGCGCGATGTTGCCAGCTAATTCAAGATCTGCCCACCAAGCGCTCTTTAGACTTGGAACTCCGTAATCCTTATTACCTGGTTTTGCGGCAAGTCGATCTGCTACTTCGGCTTGGACCATAACTACACCTTCGCGCAAAGATGGAAATCTCTCTAATAAATTTAATAGAACAGGTACTGAAACGTTATATGGCAAATTAGCAACCAATACTGTTGGTTTTTTCGGCAATTCAGAAACAATCAGCGCGTCCTGATTGATAACCATTAAATCAGCGCCTGGGTTATGTGCTGCTACTGTAATCGGAAGTTGCTTGGCCAAACGTTCATCAATTTCAATTGCAATTAAAGGTGCTCCAGATTCGAGAATCGCAAGAGTCAGAGAACCAAGACCTGGACCAATTTCAAGAGCCACATCTTCACTTGTAATTTGCACTTGACGAACAATTCTTTGACAAACATTCCCATCAATTACAAAATTCTGTCCTAGACCTTTAGAGGGATTTAAATTCAATTTCGCTGCTAATTCGCGAATTTCGCTCGCGCCTAATAATGTCATTAGTCAAATGAACCAAATAGTCGAACTGTATTAGCAGAGGTAACTGCAGCAATATGTTGAGGATCCACATCTCTTTCTTCTGCTATGAACCGGACAATGTTTGCTATTTGAGCAGGTGTATTTAGCGCCCCTCTATGTGGACTCGGAGCGAGAAATGGCGAATCAGTTTCTACTAAAAGCAAATCATCTGGCACATATCTAACAGCCTCACGTAAATCTGGAGCATTTTTAAAAGTTACGGTGCCGGCGAAAGAAAGAACATAACCACGCGCGGCACAATATTTTGCCATCTCTAAATCCCCTGAATAGCAATGGAAAATAGTTTTATCTGGAGCTCCTACCTCTTCCAAAACTTTTAAAACATCTTCATGTGCATCGCGGTCATGAATTACTAAAGCCAAATCATTATTTTTTGCAATCGCAATATGTCTTCTAAACGACTCTCTTTGAATCTCTTGCAATTCAGGAGGTGTTCGGAAGTAATCCAAGCCAGTTTCACCAATTGCACGAACTCTTGGGTGTTTTGCTAACTCAGAAATAATTGCTAGGTCTGCTTCTAAATCTGAAACTACTGGAGCTTCATTTGGGTGTAGCGCTACTGCAGCTAAAACCTGCTTTGGATAAAGTTCAGCAAGTCGCACACACCATTTTGACTGTTCTGCTGAATATCCAACTTGGACAATTCGATCTATTCCGGCAGCTGCTGCATCAGAAATTACCTTTGCAACTTCGGCAGAATCCGGTTCGGTATTTGTAACAATCTCTAAATGTGCATGCGCATCAATTGCGCTGACTTTTAATGGTGCTGGTGCTGGCGCAAGCGGGCGATCGATATCGCGATTATGGCGATCAGCCAATTACTCTTCCAATCGCGGAAATAGTGGCACACTCTTGGAAACTTTTGATCCAGCTGGCAAAGTTCCCCATTTCGCAACTTCTCCAATTCTTTGCTCAGAAATTGAACCGAGTGTTTTTGCACCAAGAGAATCCCACAATTTTTCACATGTTTCTGGCATTACAGGATGTAATAAAACAGCAAGCGCTCGAATTCCTTCAGCAGTGTTATATAAAACTTCATCCAATTTAGACTTATTTGTTGGGTCTTTTGCTAAAACCCATGGTTCGGTCTCTGTAACATAAAGATTAATTCGTTTGCAGAAATCCATAATTGCCAAAATACCACCCTGGAAATCAAGGGCACACATAGCTGCATCTGCAGTGCTAACCGTTTTGATTAAAAGCTCTGATAATTCACCACCATTTGCTGGTGCTGGTATTACCCCGTCACAATACTTTTCAATCATCGCAGTTAAACGTGAAGCTAAATTTCCAAAATCATTAGCTAATTCGCTGGTGTAACGAGCACCCATATCTTCCCAAGAGAAAGATCCATCGCTTCCGAAAGGAATTGCCCTCATAAAATAATAGCGGAACGCATCTACTCCAAAATGATTAGTGATATCGCTAGGTGCAATACCAGTTAGCTTGCTCTTTGACATTTTTTCGCCACCGACTAGTAGCCAACCATGTGCAAAAACTTTTCTTGGGACTGGCAATCCCGCAGCCATCAACATAGCTGGCCAAATTACCGCGTGGAAACGGAGAATATCTTTTCCGACTAAATGAACATCAGCTGGCCAAGTGTTGGCAAACTTCTTTCCACTTTCGGAATTTGGATCATCACCCAATCCAACAGCAGTTGCATAATTGAGTAACGCGTCGAACCAAACATAAACAACTTGTTTGGTATCCCAAGGCACTGGAATTCCCCAATTAAATGTGGAACGAGAAATTGAAAGATCTCTCACTTCACCTTCCAGAAATGAAATTACTTCGTTTCGAGCGCTTTCTGGTTGGCAGGCGTCAGGATTTTCTTTGTAGTGATTTAAAAGTGGTTCTCGAAAATCTGATAACTTAAAAAACCAATTGTCTTCATCGACAATTTCAACTGGTTTGCTATGAATTGGACATAGTTTCTGCCCTTTATCATCAATCAAATCGCCTGGTAATTTAAATTCCTCGCACCCAACACAATATGGGCCTTCAAATTTGCCTGCATAAATAAATCCAGCATCTTTTAATTTCTGAAGAAAATTCTGGACTCGTTTTGTATGTCGTTCAGATGTTGTGCGAATAAAATCATCGTTAGCGATATTTAAAGCTTTCCAATTTGGTAGCCATGCATCTGCAACTAATTTATCAACCCAATCTTGTGGAGCAACATTGTTTGCATCTGCTGTTCGCATGACTTTTTGGCCATGTTCGTCAGTACCGGTCAAATACCAAGTTGGTTCACCTTTTTGGCGATGCCAACGAGTCAATACATCTCCAGCTACAGTTGTGTAAGCATGTCCAATGTGTGGCGCATCATTAACATAATAAATTGGAGTCGTTACGTAATACGACTTGTTATTTGATTCGGCGCTCATGTGATTATTCTATTGGACGTTTTTAGCCGCAACCATCGCATCAAATACTTCACGTTTTGGAAGTTCTAACTCAGAAGCGACCGCAGTAATCGCTTCTTTTCTATCCATTCCTACGCTCTCATATCTACGAACGGCCTCAATAATCTCTTGTTGGCTCATAATTTTTGCGCCAGCGGTGGCGCCACTTAAAACTATGGTGATTTCACCAAGAATCTCTTTTGACTTTGCCCAGCTATATATCTGATTCAAAGTGCCGCGAATAGTCTCTTCATAAGTTTTTGTCATTTCGCGGCAAAGCGCACCTTCTCGGTTCTCACCCAATATTGATATCGCTACTTCTAAAGTTTCAATAAGTCGGTGAGGTGCTTCAAAGAAAACTATAGTTCGATTTTCAAATTTCAAATTTTCAAAGAATGTTTCGCGGGCGCCCTTTGTTCTAGGTACAAAACCTTCAAAGCAAAATCGATCCGTAGGTAAGCCTGATAATGCTAAAGCTGTTGTCACTGCACTTGGACCGGGCAAGACTTCGACGGGAATATTTTCTTCGATTGCTGCGCGAACTAATTTAAAGCCCGGATCGCTAACCGTTGGCATGCCAGCATCAGTAACTACCAGAACTTCCGCGCCATTTCTTAATTCATTGATAAGAAGAGCTGTCCGTTCATCTTCATTGCCCTCAAAAAAAGAGAGAACTTTCGCGCTACTTTTAACGCCTAAATCCTGACAGAGGCGTTGAAAACGACGTGAATCCTCTGCAGCAATAATTGATGCAGAGCCGATGGCTTCGATAAGTCGAGCTGAAGCATCGCCTGGATTACCAAGCGGCACACCAGCAAGTTTCAACTTCATGTGCGCAATCATCTCATCTACTCTTTACTTATGTTTCCAACGTTGGCCATAACCTTCCTGGCCTTCTTTCTAAGAATCTTCAACCTATCTACTCCTAAAGGTTTGGTCTTTGATGAGATTTACTACGTGGATGGTGCTCGAGACTATTTGAAGCATGGCGTTGAGGTAACCAATGGGGCCGCAGAATTCGTAGTACATCCTCCCGTTGGAAAATGGCTTATTGCCGCTGGAATTAAGTTATTCGGCGATCATGAATTTGGTTGGCGAATCGCAGTTGCCATCGCTGGCACTTTAACTGTTTATTTGACGGCGCGTATTGCAAAAAGAATTTTCCATGAGAACCATTGGGCCACTCTTGCAGCGCTGTTGATGGCTTTAGATGGTTTGAATTTAGTTATGTCTCGTACCGCCTTGCTAGATATATTTTTAACTTTATTTGTTCTGCTCTCTGTTAACTCTTGGCTTAAAGGAAATTATTTGTCCTTTTCGGTTTATTTAGGTCTTGCCATGGGAAGTAAGTGGAGCGCCTTGTATTTTATTTTTGTTTTCTTATTACTTGAATACATATTAAACAGAAACTTGATTCGGGTAATCCGAATTGGTTTTACGTCAATTGGAGTTTACATTTTAAGTTGGTTTGGTTGGTTTGCATCTTCACTTGGATGGGATCGCGATGCAAAGTCCAACCCGATATTTTCATTAATTTATTACCACAAAGAGATGCTTGGTTTTCATACTAGCTTGACTGAAAATCATTCTTATCAAGCAAATCCTTGGAGTTGGATTGTTATGGGAAGACCAACTTCCTTCTTTTATGAATCACCCAAAGGCTGCGGTACAAAAAGTTGTGCGCAGGAAGTTTTGGCATTAGGTACTCCAATACTTTGGTGGATTGGTGCAATTGCTCTAATTTTTCTAATCGGAATTAATTTACATAACTTTGCAATGCGTGAAGTTGAGCTCTCGTCTTTGATTCCATTCTTGGGAATTTTGGCGGGTTACATTCCATGGTTCTTCTTTCAGGAAAGAACTGTATTTACTTTCTATGCAATCGTATTCCAGCCATTTTTAATTCTGGCCATCGTATTATTAGCGAAAATAGCCTATGAATACGATGAACGCTTGAAGAATTTAATTCTGGTAACAGTTATTGTTGTAGCGATAAATTTCATTTACTTCTACCCGATATTTACCGGTGTTTTAACTTCATACGATGAGTGGTATTCACGTATGTGGTGGAGCTCTTGGATTTAGCTATTAACTGCGCGGTCGCGCTTATTAGCTGCCTCTTCTGCTAATTGTTGATCAAATACCTCGTCTGCGCTTGGCGCTGCCGCAGCGAGCGCTTCACGTGCCAATCGTTCTTGCTCTTCACTCCATTGACCTGGAGTTGTTAAATCAATGATTCGTCTTGGAGTTACCGCTTTAGGTGCATTCACATAAGTTGGAGCTGGAATCGAATTTGGCGTCCAAACATTTCTGGTAGCAGCGCTTCCTTGTGGAAGCAACACGATTCCTGTTATTTCTCGTTCTGCCAACGGTACCCAAAGTTCAGAATCTTGTTTTGGCGCCACAACCTCGGAGAGATTTACATGTGAGACACCGTTTGTGGTTCTTTGAAGACCTTCAATACGTCGACGTTGCACTCTTTGACGATTAATTGTTTTGCGAGTGTGTGCCAAATAGATTACAAAACCAGAAACTGGAATACCAATTGATAACCAACTTAATAGATTCATTGCTGCACCAACACTTGTCGCTAATAGAGAAGAGAAAATAAGAACGAAAATTATTCGACGTCGCATCAGGGCTTGTGATTGCTTGAATGGAGCATCGAGATCTGTATGAATTGCAAGTGAGTAAGAACTTTCAGTTTCGCCAGCTACTACACGAAGAGCGCTCTTGTAACGTTCAACAGATTTTCCGGAAAATTCATCATGAGTATGAATCCAGCGAGGCAAGAAATAGGCGACCCACATTCCGATAATCGCCAAGTAAATAATTGCTGAAGCCATGATGGCCAAAGATTAGTGTTTGAAATGTCCGATTTCGGGTATTTACACCCTACTTGATAGCAATATTTTCGCGAACGAAACAGTGGTGGTCTCTCCAGGCACCATCAATGTGTAAATAGCGGGGGCGCAAACCTTCATAAAGATAACCGCATTTTTCGGCAACTCTAATAGATGGTGAATTTTCGGGCCGAATATTAATTTCGATACGGTGCAATTCAAGTTCACTAAATGCAAAATCTGTCACCATGTTTACTGCTCTGCTCATGTAGCCACGATTAGCGTAATTACGATCGATCCAATAGCCGATATGAGCGCCTCTAAGCGCCCCGTAAATGACCCCACCAAGATTTATCTGGCCAATCAAATTTGGCCCAATGAAAATCCCGAATGAGAAGGAGCGGCCAGCTCTCTCCTCTTTTCTATACGCCCTTACCATTTTATTGAAGCTAAGTGCGCTCTTTAATTCATCACTCTTTGAAGTACGTGGAACTGTTGCTTCCCACTCTTCGAGCCACTCCCGATTCATTGCCCGGACTCTTCGCCATTGCTTTTTATCAGAGCTAGTGAACGGCCTTAGAAGAATCTCGCCATCTGTAAGTTCAATCATTTTATTCTTGGCAAAATCACGGTGGTTAAAGTTTCTCCTGCTTTGAGTGCATCCCCAGGATTTACCGATACCAACGAGTTGGCCGCTGCCAAACTTACAAAATCTTCCTGTTCGGTAAATATTGAAACAGACGCGTTGTCATCACTCAAGTTTCCAAGAAGATATCGCCGGCCAGAAATTTCTCCTACAAAATCTCTTTCGAGCTTTGCTTTAACTGAAGGGCAAAAAACCTCTTTGGCGCCAATCATGGTTCTGATCATGGGACGGACAAATAATTGCATAGCGATATAAGCGGATATTGGATCTCCTGGCAAAGTTACAACTGGAGTCTTGT
>JBEAMP010000042.1:0-3650 GCA_041165905.1 Actinomycetota bacterium | reverse complement strand
AGGAATCTAAATCTGGGTCGCTAGCTAGCGCATCGGCCAATCTCTTACGCCCTGCTGCTAAGGCTTGCGAACTCACGTCGGCGAGTTTAGGCAAGTCCTTTTGCAAATAAAACGAAACTCGGTATCACTTTGATAACAGGGTCTGCAAAATTAATGAAAATGCAAGGCCATCTGGGTCCACCATTGCAAAATGGTCCGCGCCTGTTACCTCCATTAAAGATGCGCCTTTTGCACGGGCAAAATCTCTTGAGTGTTCTAAAGGCACTCGATCGTCAGCATCACCATGAATAATGTAAAGATGTTGGTCGTAATTTTTCTGCATTGGGTCAAATTGCTTAAGTTCGCAGTCTCCAAAAAATATTTCGACCGCACCTTCGCCTAGATTTTCGCCCTTAGTTCGTTGCAAGTCAGTGATTGGGGCAAGCAAAATTAATTTATGAGCGTCACTTTTACCTATTAACGCCAATTGACCACCAACTGAAAAGCCGATTAGTGCTATCGAGCCATTTAAACTGGAAAGGGCAGCATCAACATCTTGAAAGAGTTTCTCTGGACTTCCGGGATCTCGGCGATATTCGATATTTGCTACCCGAAAACCGTTTTCGGCTAATTTTGCAGCAAGTGCACGCATATGTTCTCGGTTATGAGTAGGACGCCAATAACCCCCATGAATCAACGTGACTAGAGGGCCGGTGCCGTTATAAAACTCAATTACTTGATCAATTGCATCACCATAGGAAATTGTTTGGTCGGGGAGCGGACCTACAACCCACGGAGTTGTCATTAACCGATTAGCTCTTCTTTATGACTACGCGAAACATCATGTACGCACGCAAGATTTTTATCATCATTCTTGCAGCTATCACAAAGCAAGAACAGCTCATGACATTGCGGATTAGAACAGTTATAAAAGTTTTTTGTGGGCGCTTGGCAAGAATCACATTTTCCAATTACTTTGGTCTCATCACTAAAGTCGATAGTCATGCGATCATCAAAGGTGTATAGCGAGCCTTCCCAATGCGATGAATCCGCGAATTTATTGCCATAACGAACGATTCCACCATCAATCTGATAAACCTCTTTAAAGCCGCGATTTACCATCACTGCTGAGAGAATTTCACATCTAATTCCGCCGGTGCAATATGTGACTACGGGCTTATCTTTTAAGTCGTCGTACTTTCCACTTTCGATCTCTTTGATGAAATCGCGCGAAGTTACAACATCTGGCACTACGGCATCTTTAAACTTTCCAATTTTTGCCTCAAATGCATTACGGCCATCAAAAAAGACCACATCGCTACCGCGTTCAGCAACTAATTTGTCGACTTCGTATGGTTTTAGATGTTTGCCACCATTTATAACGCCATTGATATCTACTTCTATTTCATCTGGAGCACCGAAAGCCACTAATTCATCTCTAACGCGCACTCGAAGCCTAGGGAAGTCATTGCCGGTGCCATCAGACCATTTAAAATCAATTTTCTTAAAGCCTGGATATTCCTTGGTTTGGCGAACATATTTCTTTAGAGCGGACATATCGCCACCGAGCGTGCCATTAATGCCATGTTTTGAAATCAATATTCTTCCCTTGATTCCGAGTGTTTCGCATAAATGGCGCTGCCATAAACGAACTGCATCGGGATCAGCAATCGGCGCAAAGCCGTAATAGAGAATGACCTTCTGAAGTTCCATGTTTCCAATTCTACTGAGTGCAAGCCCTTTAATAAAACGCCTATTTGAATCCCGCAAAAACTAAAATTTACCTATGAAACGCTTCCTGACAATTTCCATCACAATCTTTACGTTGCTTCTTGGATTTTCCGCCCCGATGGCTCGATCTGAATCTCCAACCAGGGAACAATTGATTACCAAGATTGAGCAGGTCTACTTCCCATTGTTCGAGGCAGATAAAACCGAGTTTCTAGCACTGAAAGCCAAGTTAGCTAAAGATCCTGTGACGTTGAAACAATTCAATTCAGTCTGGAAAGATTTCCTCGATACCACTGCGATTATCTACAGTGGTGTAAAGAATCCTAATTCAGATTTGGAAGCCTTACTGGCTTATTGCGAAGAAGAACAAGGAGAATTTGTTTCAAATATTGCTTACCTAAAGAGCCAAGTAGCCAAACTCAAAACAATAACCTGCATTAAAGTAAATAATTCAAAACAAATTATTGGATTAAACCCTAAGTGTCCGGCGGGATTTATCAAAAAGAAGAAGTAATCCGGCACCTAAGATTAGAATTTCTAATGTCGAACCATATTTGGTAGCTGGTGTTTCACCACTTCGCTTTTGGATTTTTCCTATGAGTGCTTGATTTTCATATTTATTTAAACTCTTTTGGATTTTCCCGCGACTATCAATTATTGAGGTACCACCTGTTGTTGACACATAGGCACTCTCGCGCGAAGTTTCAGCGCTTCGAGCCTGGGCAATTGCGAGCTCTTGCTCCAACTGCCAAGTTTCAAAATAGGTCGCATTATTGGTCTGAACCACGATAAATTCAGCATCAGCCATCTCGGTGCGCGCTTGCTTATCAGAGAGCAATTCATAACAAATTAAAGTTCGAAATTTCCCTACTTTGCTGCTGAATAAATATGGAGATTCACCTGGAATATATGGAATCACTCTTGATGCCTTGTCATTTATCTTCTCAATTAATGATTGAAAAGGAATAAATTCACCAAACGGAGTTAAGTATCTTTTGGAATAACTCTGAATCTCGGCATCTCCAATTAACACAGAGCCATTGGTGCCGTCAGCCAGATTTCCATTTACCAAGATTGGCGATGAAAGTCTAGATATTTCTGCCTCGAGTCTAGTTCTAGTGGATTTTCGAACCACTGGATCATGAGCAATAGCATTTTCAGGCCAAATCACTAAATCTAGATTTTCTTGCCTAATAGAGTTGGTAACTTCAAAATGTTTTTCAAGTGCGTTTTCCGCATTTTCAAAGGTGTTGTCTAGTTTTTCGCTTTGCCCACCTTGAACCAGCGCGATATCAATTGTCTCTCCTTTGGAAATATTCACTGGAATTAGAGAGAGAAGCGTTATTGCGATACCTAGTGAAATTGATTTCTTCACGTCTTTATTAGCTAATTCACCGGATATCCAAACTACAAGAAAAGCAACACCAACTATTCCAACTAATGGATAAATCGAATTTAATGGTGATTCTGTAAGTGCATATCCAATTCTGCTCCAACCGAAACCGCCAAAGGGGAATGAACGCAAAATAAATTCAACCAAAATCCAACTAATCGCAAATTCAATCGGTCTTCTTGCAAGACTTAAGGCCAAAAAGAATGTGCTTTGCATTAGGACTAAAGCGACCCATGCCAAAGAACCAACGTAAGTGCCCACCCAATAGAGTGTAAAAATCTGAAAACCAATTCCGAAGCACAGATTAATGGCTAAGCGCTTTTTGATAGGCTGATTAATATTGAGTTTATAAAGGATTCCGATGCCAAAAAAGATGGCTGGCCAGAAATCAATTGGGTGGAAGGCAGCGCTTGCAATTAAGCCTGCTAGCACTGCCAAAATTGGATTCACTGAGAGAGCATGGCAAAAAGCTAGGCAATCCGCATTAACTTTGGTTCCAGCCGTAGATGGTTCACATTTTCAAGGCGTAAACTTTCCGCATGTATGC
>JBEAMP010000041.1:0-13318 GCA_041165905.1 Actinomycetota bacterium | reverse complement strand
TTTGGAGCACCGCTTCACTTCCAGGAATTAAAGGCACATGGGCAATCACTGGACTTGATCCAACTTTGCAATTTATTGGAAATCAGATCAAAGTTGAGATTACGGCATTGATGCCAAAACGAAAGCAAATCTCTAAGAGCTTAACTGGTGTTGATTACTTAACTTACAAAATGCCTGTTGGTGCTATTGGTCTGAGAATTGAGAAAATTAGTGGAGATACCGCTGCTGCGCTGATTGTTAAGTCTCAGAGTGGAATTGGGTATTTGCCACTGATTAATGGTTCAGTTTTGACCCGTAGCACAGTTCCTACTGCCAATATCGGCGTGTTAAACCCTTAAAGTAAATACAAATCAGACTATTTTTCTCGTATGAGTTCTCGAATTGGTAGACATTGCTCTCGCTCGGGCTGCCACCGAAAAGCTTTGATGACTCTTACTTATGTATATTCTGAATCAATTGCAGTGGTGGGACCTTTAGCTACATACTCCGAACCACATGCATACGATCTTTGCGAAATTCACGGTGCAAAGTTGACCGTACCTAACGGTTGGCAAGTCATAAGACGTGAAATTAATTCTGGCGAGACTGGTCCATCTGAAGAAGATTTGATGGCGATAGCAGATGCAGTACGAGAGGTTGCTAACCGCGAAATTACAAATAGCAATCCAAACCCTAATGCGGTTCAATCTGCTCTTGGACGAAGAGGTCATCTGCGTTCAGTTCCAAATGCCTAAACAAAGCAAAAGAGGCTGACTAATGATTCCAAATATCTTTAAAGCTTACGATATTCGTGGATTAGTTGGTACAGAATTAACAAAACAGTTCGCGTTTTCAACTGGAGTTGCATTTGCAAAGTTTCTTGAATTAGAACGTGAGCCGGCTACCGTAGTAATTGGGGAAGATATGCGTCCATCTTCTCCTGAACTTGCGGATGCATTTTCTGCTGGAGTTACTTCGCAAGGAATGGATGTAATCCGTATAGGTCTGGCATCCACTGACATGCTCTATTTTGCAGCTGGAAAATTAAATCTCCCAGGTGCCATGTTTACGGCAAGCCATAACCCTGCGCAATATAACGGTATCAAATTGTGCTTAAGTGGTGCCAGGCCAATTGGTAAGGAATCTGGCTTGTTAACTATTGAGAATTTTGTGCGCGAAGGAGTTCCAGTTAGCTTGCGTCCAGTCGGAGTTGAAACAAATAATGAAATGCTTCACGAATATGTTGATCATCTTTTGACTTTAGTAGATGTGTCAAAAATTCGAAAACTAAAGGTAGTAGTTGATGCTGGCAATGGAATGGCAGGTCATACTGCACCAGCAGTATTTTCTCGCATGAATGTCGAAGTAATTGAAATGTATTACGAATTGGATGGCACTTTCCCTAACCACGAAGCAAATCCAATTGATGAAGAGAATCTAAAAGATTTGAAGAAAGCGGTTAAGAAACATGGTGCTGATATTGGTCTTGCATTTGATGGCGATGCAGATCGTTGCTTCCTTGTAGACGAGCACGGAGAAGCAGTAAACCCATCTTTATTAACAGCGCTAATTGCCGATCGCGAATTAAAGAAGAAACCGGGTTCGCCGATAATTTATAACTTAATTTCTTCACGTGCAGTCCGAGAAGTGGTGGAAGAAAATGGTGGCAAACCACTTCGCTCAAGAGTCGGACACTCATTTATCAAAGCGATGATGGCCGAATCTGGAGCAATTTTTGGAGGAGAGCATTCAGGTCATTTTTACTTTGCAGATTTTTGGCGCGCAGATTCAGGAATGCTTGCTGCACTACATGCAATCGCTGCGCTTGGTGAAACCGAAAAATCTCTATCCGAGCTACTTAAACCTTATGCTCGATACTTTGCAAGCGGTGAAATTAATTCAACGGTTGCTGATGGCAAAGCTGTGATGCAACACATCAAAGAGTTGTATGGGACAAAAGCAGGCGTTACAACGGACGAATTAGATGGACTTACAGTTGATGGCGACACCTGGTGGTTTAACGTGCGAGCCTCGAACACCGAACCACTCCTTCGACTTAACGTTGAGGCTAAGGCGCATGGCCAGATGGCCCAGCTACGCGATGAGGTTTTGGCCGTAATTAGAGGTTAAACTAAGAGCCTGCGCGAGGCCTCGCCGATCAATATAAATTCTCAACATAGGAGTAAAAATTGTCTACGACGACCTCAATAAAGCATGACATTGCTAATGCTGCACTTGCAGCTGAAGGTAAGAAGAGAATCGAATGGGCAGAACGTAATATGCCTGTGCTTGCACAAATTCGTGAACGTTTTGAAAAGACCAAGCCATTTGCTGGCGTACGAATTGCAGCTTGTATGCACGTTACTACCGAAACTGCAAACTTAATGCGCGTTCTAAAAGCGGGTGGCGCTGAGCTTGCACTTTGTGCATCTAATCCACTTTCAACACAAGATGACACTGCTGCAGCGCTTGTTCATGAATATGGCATTAGCGTATTTGCACGTAATGCTGTTGACCGCGATGGTTACTATGCACATATCAATGCTGCGCTAGATATCGAACCACATCAGGTATTTGATGATGGTTGCGATTTAGTAAACACTCTTCACACAACTCGCAAAGAGTTGCTACCAAATATCTCTGGTGGTTGCGAAGAAACCACAACGGGCGTTATCCGTTTAACACAGATGGCAAAAGATGGCGCGTTAACTTTCCCAATGATTGCAGTGAATGACACTGACACAAAGCACATGTTTGATAACCGTTACGGAACCGGCCAATCGACTTTGGACGCAGTTTTCCGTGCAACAAATTTCTTGCTTGCAGGACGCATCCTTGTAGTTGCAGGCTTTGGATATTGCGGTAAAGGTGTGGCTGAACGTGCTCGCGGTTTAGGTGCAGATGTAATCGTTACTGAAATTGACCCAACAAAGGCACTTGATGCAATGATGCAAGGTTTCCGCGTCATGCCAATGACAGAGGCAGCAAAGATTGGCGATGTTTTTATTACCGTAACTGGTAACCGTGATGTGCTTCGTGAAGAGCACTTCCAGGTAATGAAAGATGGAGCAATTCTTGCTAACTCTGGCCATTTTGATATCGAAATCGATGTAGCTTGGTTGGAACAGAACAATGTTAAAAAGAACGCCAAGATGCGTCATCAAACTGATGAATATGTACTAAAGAATGGCAATCGCATCTTGCTTCTAGCTGAAGGTCGCTTAGTTAACTTAGGTGCAGCTGAAGGTCATCCTGCATCAGTTATGGATCTTTCTTTCTCAGATCAAGCTTTAACAGCAGAATATTTAGTTAAAGAGGCGAAGAACTTAAAGGCTGGCGTTCATAACGTGCCAACATACATTGATAAAGAAGTTGCTCGTTTGAAGCTTGCAAGCATGGGTGGCGCAGTTGATGTGCTCACTCCGGCGCAAGAGCTTTACCTAAACTCTTGGGAACACGGTAGCTAATGACATTAGTGCTTGTCGTCGATGACGATCAAGATCTTGCAGAGATGCTCGGCATCGTTTTAACCGGTGCCGGCATCGATGTAGAGATGGTGGGTCGTGGCGATGAAGCACTAGAAGCTTTTCGTGAAACTAAACCAGATTTAGTTTTATTAGATGTGATGCTTCCAGGAATTGATGGCGTAGAGGTTTGTAAATTAATTCGCGCCGAATCTATGGTTCCAATAGTTATGTTGACAGCTCGCGGCGATACCCAAGATGTTGTCGCGGGCCTTGAAGCAGGAGCAGACGATTACATCGTAAAACCTTTTAGACATCCTTCGGAATTAGTAGCACGTATTCGCACCAGACTACGTCGTTCAACTCTTCCTTCAACTGGACAAGTATCTATTGGTGACTTGAAGATTGACATGGTTGCTCACGAAGTAACACGTGGCGATGACAAAATTCTCTTAACACGACTTGAATTTGAACTTCTCGCAGCGCTAGCTAAAGAGCCGGGTCGCGTATTTACTCGCGAAGCGTTGCTATCTGAAGTTTGGGGTTACCACCATTCAACAGATACTCGATTAGTGAACGTTCACGTTCAGCGTTTGCGCTCTAAAGTTGAACCAGATCCAGATAATCCAGTAATTGTTCTTACTGTGCGCGGCGTTGGATATCGAGCAGGTTCAACGGCTATTAAGTGAAGCTGACGCGCTGGCTGCGCCATTCTTTGGCCGCCCGAGTAGTTATCTCGACTTCATTACTCTCAATCGCAGCCATTTGGATTGCCGGTTCAGCTCTTTACACAAATCTTTCAAGCGGCATCAAAGGCGTCAAATACGATTCTTCAATATCAGATACAAAAGCCACAGTGTATGCACTGCAATATCAGTTCTTACTAGCTGGTGATAACCCTAAATCTATTCAGAAGGCTATCAACGATCTATCTACAAATGGCATTGTTTTTGGAACAGCCACCAACACTGCACCTTATTTGATTTTTATCCCGGCACCAGGAACTAATGTGCTAACTAATAATTACACAACTGTTTCGCCTTTCCTAACCGGAAAGTTAATTCCGGAAGAGTTAAGAAAATTGGTTCGGAAGGACTCCAACACCCACAGTTCATATCAAACAATTACCAATACATTTGGACTCCCTTCACAAGTATTAGTAGTTGGTAATTTAATTGAAGTTCCAAATGTCGGTAACTATGAGCTCTATCTACTTTTCAATTTAGATAATCAAAATCAAACTCTGCAAATTGTCTCTACCTCATTAATTGCCACAGGTGCTTCATTAGTATTTTTGGTAGGTCTAGTTACTTTCTTAGTTGTAAGACAGGTAGTGCGCCCAGTTAGGGAAGCGGCAAAAACAGCAGAAGCGCTCTCATCCGGCGATTTAGGAAAACGTATGGATGTAAAGGGTGATGACGAAATCGCGCGCTTAGGCCATGCATTTAATGAAATGGCCAATTCATTACAACTTCAGATTAATCGACTTGAAAATTTATCAAGCGTTCAACAGCGATTTGTTGGCGACGTAACTCATGAGCTGCGTACTCCGCTAACCACATTACGTATGGCGGCAGGAATGATCCACAGTGCTCGCAATACGTTTGATCCATCACTTCAAAGAAGTGTGGAATTGATGATGGTTCAGTTAGATCGCTTTGAACGACTACTAGAAGACCTTCTTGAAATTAGTCGTTTTGATGCTGAAGTTGCGGTCATTGAGCCAGTTGAATTTGATTTATGTCTACTCACGACCAACGCAATTTCAGATTTACGTATGGTGGCTAGCGAAGTCGGAGTTCATATCGAATTAGATCGACCAGCCGATTCTATTTATATTAAAGGCGATATTCGTAGAGTTGAACGAATCCTTCGCAATTTGATAACGAATGCTATTGATCATGCGGAGGCTAAACCAATCAATATAACAATCCGCCAAGACGAACATGCAGTAGCTGTAGCTGTTCGTGATCACGGAATTGGTTTAGATAAAGAGAGCTCACTTCGTGTATTTGATCGATTCTGGCGCGCTGATCCGTCTAGATCGCGTATCAGAGGCGGCACCGGCCTTGGTCTTTCTATGGCACTCGAAGATGCACGGCTACACAACGGCGAACTGGAAGTTTATGGCGAGCCTGGTAAAGGCGCCAACTTTGTTCTAACTTTGCCGAAACAAGCTGGTGGCGAAATTCCACAGCGAATTATTCCGCTCAAGTTCTAAAGCTGTTTGATTGCCAGAATTTGGCAATGTTTTATTCGCTCAAAGAACTTTTATTTCCAGTCCGCTGCTTTGGATGCAAGGCTTTAGGAATAGAGATATGCACTACTTGCAGGAAATTTTGGAATCCACACTTTTACATACAAAATATTGGAAATTTAACTGTTTATTCAGCAATTCGATATACGCCAGTAGCTAGATCTATTCTCTTGGGAGCCAAAGAGAATTCATACAAATTAGCTGATCAATTAATTATTGACGCACTTCTTAATTGTTTAAAAAGGCTTCCATCCCACATATTAAGAGATGCAATCTTGATGCCTATTCCAGGATCAAAGAGATCAATCCGGAAAAGAGGTCGCGATTTTCTATTTGAAATCACTACAGAACTAGGAAAGAGAAGTGGACTCGATGTAGTTTCGGGAATGAATGTAAATCGAACTTTGTTAGACCAAAGTGGACTCAGTGCAATAGATCGAAAGCGAAATATCCAAGGGGCTTTTAATTTCGATGGACCTGATATCAAAGGAGAAATTCTTTTGGTTGATGATTTGGTCACAACTGGGGCGACTCTTTTAGAGGCAAAAAGAGCTTTAAATGCCAATGGTTTCTCTGCTAATCGGGCGATTACCGCCTGCGTGGCACAGACCCTTAACATATGAGCCTAAGTAGAACCCAGTTAGCGCCAGCCACGGAAGCGGTAGCGATGTGGGACCAGAAAGGGAGCTGATGTCGATTCTAGATCGCATTCTTCGTGCAGGTGAGGGGCGAATTCTTAAAGAGCTCGCTGGCATAGCCGAAGAGGTAAATTCATTTGAATCTAAAATCTCAGCTCTTAGCGATGCCGAACTAACTGGCAAGACCTCAGAATTCAAAAATCGAATAGCAAATGGCGAAGAGCTAGATGAACTCCTTCCGGAAGCGTTCGCTGTAGTTCGCGAAGCTGCAAAGCGAACACTTGGACAACGTCATTATGACGTTCAAATTATGGGTGGCGCCGCCCTTCACAAAGGCAATATTGCTGAAATGAAAACCGGTGAAGGTAAAACTCTGGTTTCAACTTTGCCAGCTTACTTAAATGCCTTGACCGGAAAAGGTGTTCACGTCGTCACTGTCAATGATTACTTAGCCGAACGTGACTCCGAATGGATGGGACGTGTACATAGATTCTTAGGTTTGAAAGTTGGCGTAATTCTCTCTTCAATGACTCCGGCTGAACGTCGTGAGGCATACAACGCTGACATTACTTACGGTACAAATAACGAATTTGGCTTTGATTATCTCCGCGATAACATGGCATGGTCGCTAGAAGAATGTGTGCAACGAGGACATAACTTCGCAATCGTTGACGAAACTGACTCAATTTTGATTGATGAAGCACGTACACCATTGATTATCTCAGGACCTGCAGATAAGCCAACTAAATGGTATGTCGAATTTGCAAATCTTGTACAGAAACTAGAACGCGATGTGCACTATGAAGTTGACGAAAAGAAGCGCACCTCAGGCATTCTCGAAGCTGGTATTACAAAAGTTGAAGAGCTACTTCAGATAGGCAATCTTTACGAATCAGCAAATACCCCTTTAATCAGCTATTTGAATAATGCGATTCGCGCAAAGGAACTATTCAAGCGCGATAAAGATTATGTAGTTATGAATGGCGAATTATTAATCGTTGACGAACATACCGGAAGAATTCTGGCTGGACGCCGCTATTCAGAAGGCATGCATCAAGCACTAGAAGCTAAAGAGCGAATCGAAATTCAAATCGAAAATCAAACTTTGGCAACCATCACGCTTCAAAATTACTTCCGTTTATACGAAAAAATCTCAGGTATGACGGGTACTGCGATGACTGAAGCTGCTGAATTCCAGCAGATCTACAAATTAGGTGTAGTGCCAATCCCAACTAATCGTCCGATGCAACGAATCGACCAATCTGATTTAATTTACAAGTCAGAAGCTGGCAAATTCGAAGCAGTCGCTAAAGATATTGTTGATCGATACCGTAAAGGTCAGCCGGTGTTGGTTGGCACAGTTTCTGTTGAAAAATCTGAAGAACTTTCAGCTACTTTGAAAAAGCATGGTATTCCACACGAAGTATTAAATGCTAAGCAGCATCAACGTGAAGCAGCAATTATTGCCCGTGCAGGTGTTAAAGGTGCAGTTACTGTTGCAACAAATATGGCTGGTCGCGGTACCGACATTATGCTTGGCGGCAATCCAGAATTTATGGCAGATTTTGAAATTCAAAAACGCGGTATTTCACCTGTAGATAATCCGGTTGAATACGAAGCAGAGTGGCCAGCTGAAATCGCTAAGCAGAAAGCTGCCGTAGCTGCAGGGCATGAAGAAGTTATCTCCCTTGGTGGTTTGTATGTTTTAGGTACCGAACGACATGAATCACGTCGTATCGATAATCAGTTAAGAGGTCGTTCTGGCCGCCAAGGTGATCCAGGTGAATCTCGTTTTTACCTATCACTACAAGATGATTTGATGCGTCGATTTAATTCGACCATGGTGGAGCGCTTCTTAACTGCTGCAGGAATTCCTGAAGATCAACCAATTGAATCAAAGATGGTCTCTAATTCAATTAAATCGGCACAGACGCAAGTTGAAGCACAAAACTTTGAAATTCGTAAGAATGTTTTGAAATATGACGATGTCATGAATCGCCAACGCGAAGTTATATACGGAGAGCGTCGTTCAGTTCTTGAAGGAAAAGATATTTCAGAACAGGTTCAGCGATTCTTAGGTGAAACAATTACTGCTTATGTAACTGCTGCGACTGCAGATGGATACGCGGAAGATTGGGACTTAGATACTTTATGGGCAGCTATCGGCGCTATCTATCCAATTTCATTTACTTTGGCAGATCTTGAGAAGGAAGTTGGCGGAAGAGGAGCGCTCGACACTGATTTCCTTGCTGCTCGAATAGTTGAAGATGCAATTGCTTCATATAAAAAACGCGAAGAGACATTAACTCCAACTGTTATGCGCGAACTAGAACGCAAGGTTCTACTGTCGGTATTAGACCGCAAATGGCGCGAACATCTTTATGAAATGGATTATTTACAAGAAGGTATTGGTCTTCGCGCAATGGCACAACGTGATCCATTGGTTGAATACCAACGCGAGGGCTATGACCTATTCGCTGCCATGATGGAAGGAATCCAAGAAGAGATCGCTGGATTTATTTTTAATGTTGAAGTGACAGTTGAAACTGAGCATGTTCATGGTGGCGGTTTAGATGCTCCTAAGCCGCAGCAACTTTCATATTCTTCAGCCGACGAAAGTGGCGTTGTTAAGAGTGGAGAAGTTTCCCGAAATTCACCTTGCCCTTGCGGATCTGGCAAGAAATACAAACGCTGCCACGGCGCCGCAAGCTAATTTAGATTAAATCTAAACTGGTGCAGATCCATTTGTGGTCTACACCTTCGAATCTCAGCGCCATAGAGCGAAGTCGATCTTTAAATCTAACAGTAACTGTACTTTCACAAAGTCCATCAAGTGGCTGATTGATATAGATTTTTCGAAATTTTCCCACTTCTTTTTGATAACCAATTGCAGTCACTAACTCCTGGTAAACAGATCTATGGCAATATTTTGATAAATGTGAAGCAGGACGTTTACCGGCCCAAATTTCTAAAACGCTTTTAGCAAAATTCTCGGCAAATTGAGTAATTTCAGGAAGCTCGCTTGCTGAAGTGGGTTCAGGTTCAAATCCTGGAACATAATCTTCTTTGTAAAGTGATGAGAGTTTATAAAGATATGGTGCTTGTACGTATGTATTTTCCATACCCCAAACATCTGACAATTTTGATTTGATGCCATCAGAAATTAATCTCAAATCATCTAGTACTAAAGTTTGATTGTTAAGAAATAGATCAAACTTTTACACAGAATTCATAGCGTCTGCACATGAAAAACCGAATCGATTTTAAAAATGTAATAGCTATCTCTGTAATTATCGCCTCTTTTATTGTGGCAATCGGCTTGGCGCTTTTAGCCAATAATCGATCTACTTATTGGGTAGCAACTAAGGATTTAATTCCAGGCCATATGGTTGATAGCACCGATTTCAAAGCTCTAAAGGGCGCGTTTGATAAAGATGTAATCGGCTATATTCAAAGTGATCAAAGTCCAATTGGATATTCAATTTCAAAATACGTTGCTGCAGGAGAGTACTTAAATCAAAGTGCTTTAGTAGAAAATACTGGCGAACTCAATGTAAAACTTCTCTCTTTTGCAGCAAGTGCAGCAGATTTACCGGCTTCAGTCCGCATTGGCGATACTGTAAATCTTTATCAAGTCATCAATGACAATGGAGATGGCAAAGAGGTGCCAAGTGAATTAGTAATTGAAGAGGTGTTCATAGTTGATCTAAATCGCAAGAGTGAGAATTTAGGTGGCACTTCTATAGTGACAGTTGCAATCCCTAACGAATTCGTTGAAAGGGCTTTAAATGCCACACGAAGAGGTCGCATGGTTGTAGTGGTAAATCATGGCTAAATTTGTAACATTTATAGCTGACCCGGAGTTGGAATCATCAGTGCTCAAAGCAATAGCTGCCATAAATGGGGAATTGGTTGTTCGTGGAGTTTCATTAGAACAAATACGAGAAGCTGAGAAATCAAAAAACGCTACTTTAATTTGCACAAGACAGATTGATTTTGTTTACCCTAGGATTATTGTTGATAAATCAATGAGTGTTGAGCAAATTGTCGAACTAATAAAACCGGATAGCCCCACGGAGAATTTTTCATTTATAAGTGGCAACGCAAAAGTCATATGTTTTGTAGGGCTTTCAGGAGGTGTAGGTACCACGACAATTGCGATAAATCATGCTTTCGAGTTATCTCAGAAATTTAAAGTGATTCTTTCAGACATGGATGGAAGAAACCCGGACATTGCTCGCGCATTAGGATTGCACCGCATTGAAGGACGGCATGAAAAAATTTCTAAAAGTTTAAGTGCATCACAAGGGCTACCATCTAACTCAGATTGTGAGATTTTCGTATTTGATATTGGATTCAATTTAAATCATCCATTACTCAAATCTGCCGATGAAATCTATATAGTTACTAGAGCTGGATTTAATACTTTGGCTAGATTGCAGGAATTAGATATTTCACCTAAAGCTGTGATCCTAAATTTCGCTGAGCGGACTAAGGCGCAGCAAAGGTGGCGGACGCAATTCCAAGAGGTTTTCCCTCGGTTAGATTTTGTAAATATTCCTTTAGATTTAAAATCTTTTGAGGCAGCTGCTGAGAGCCGCAGCGCTCTCTTGGAAGTCGCTGGAAATTCGCTCGCTAGAAAATCAATCGCTACTCTTGGCTAATGCGTGTGTATGTGGCGACAACTCCCGATGAGATAAGAAAGCTCATCGCGGGTGAAGTTACATTTGAGGAATATTTAACTCCCAAACAATTTGAATTTGATTCAAAAGTTGATGAAGAAGAGCGAGAGCATTTGATTAGCCTTTTGGCAGCCGAGGATTCACTCGATTTAAATCAAGGTAAAGCTGGCTATGTCATAGCAGTAGATCTCTCAGAGGCACAATTAAATGGTGAATCAATAACTGTTGGCATGAATCAAGTTGCTGCACTTTTATATTCAGTTGATGGCGAAGAACTCTCTTGGTATGCCGCAGATGAGATCAAGCACCACATAGATGGGTGGTTATGATGCGCCAAATAGAAGAATTACTGGCGAGCAAATCTAAATTAATCTCAGAAGCCATCACACATCTAAAACACTTAGCATCAGATTGGCAATTAATTGCAGATTTAAGTTTTGCGGATCTTGCTATTTGGGTAACAACTAATGACAGCAAAGAAATTGCAGTTGCGCAGGTTCGTGCAGCCACTGCTGCAACAGTTTTCCCGCAAGATTTCGTTGGAGATGATGTAGATGAACTATTTCACGGGCCAGGTGTTGAATATTTTCCAATTAAATTCCATCATGAAGTGATTGCCCAAATTGCCCGTCACCGTAACTCTGATGCGACAAGAAGTTCCGGAAGGTTAGAAAGTGAATATCAGGCAATTGCGCAACAACTTTTAGATATGGTTGGCGAAGGCTCTTTCCCATTTAACACTTCGATAAGTTCATTAAATCCTTCTCCAAGAGTTGGAGATGGATTTATCAGATTAGATAAAAATGGCGTTATTTCTTATGCAAGTCCTAATGGTAGATCTGCGTTTAGCCGTTTGGGATGGGAGAGTGAATTAGAAGGGTTGTCTTTATCTGAAGTTGGAAGTGCAATATCTCACGAACCAATCAATTCTTTAAATGAGAAAATTTCCAATTCTGATGTTTCACAAATAGTTCTTGAATCAAGGGGCGGAACTATTGAGTTAACTCTACTTCCTTTAGTAAATAGCGGTGTACGTGTTGGTGGGGTTGTCTTACTTCACAACGTAACTGAAATTCGCAGAAGAGAGCGCGAATTATTATTAAAAGACGCCACCATCAAAGAGATACATCATCGTGTTAAGAATAATTTGCAGACAGTATCGGCACTTTTACGCTTACAATCACGTAGAGTGGAAGACTTAAAAGCGCAAGGGGCTTTAGACGAAGCTGTACGTCGCATCTCTTCAATCGCATTAGTTCACGAAACGCTATCTGCTAGCGGAAAAGACGAAGTCAATTTTGATTCAGTAGTGGATTCTTTAATTAGTCATGCAGTCGACTTAGCTCCAAGAACGCATACCAGTGTTTCGGATATTTCAGTTAAGCGCTTGGGAACGCTTGGAGACTTAGATCCGAAGATTGCCACCCCTTTATCGCTTGTAGTAACCGAATTAGTGGCAAATGCAATTGAACATGGCTTAACAACTAAAGGTAGCAAGATTGACGTAATCTTTAGTAGGACCGGAAGTAGCTGTGTTGTAAAAATAGAAGATGACGGGATTGGATTGCCAGAAGGTTTTTCTTTGAAAAGTTCATCAAATCTTGGTTTACAAATCGTAAGAACTCTTACGGAAAGTGAACTAAATGGAATTTTAGAAATTTCAAGTGATGAAAAAGGAACTACAGCGCAATTGCGCTTTGAAATTCGTTAGTTATCTTCTTGGCGGTTTAATTCAGCCATACGCGCACGATTACGCGCAGCACGGCGTTTCATTGCGCGACGTTCATCTTCAGAGAGGCCGCCCCAAACACCTGCATCCTGACCAGATTCAAGCGCCCATGCCAAGCATTGATCCTTTACAGAGCAACGCATGCAGACTTTTTTAGCCTCTTCGATCTGAGTAATTGCTGGGCCAGTATTACCAACTGGGAAGAAAAGCTCTGGGTCCTCATCGCGGCATGCACTCTGATGGCGCCAATCCATGAAGGAACCGTCCTTTATTGGTAGGGAATTAACTCACTCTGAGTTAAACCAACGACGTATTGTCTAATAGTTATCATTTCGTTACAAGGGTATACGGAAAATATTCTGGGTGATTTAGAGCGCCCTCGACAGGATTCGAACCTGTGCACCGGCCTCCGGAGGGCCGTGCTCTATCCCCTGAGCTACGAGGGCCTTATAAATCGATTTAGGAAACTATCGTATTAGATGAAAGAATTTAATTCCTATGGAGAGAGCCTACTTTGCAACTGGTTGTTTTTGGGGCGCTGAGCGCCGATTCTGGAATCTTCCTGGCGT
>JBEAMP010000040.1:0-9040 GCA_041165905.1 Actinomycetota bacterium | reverse complement strand
CTTTGGTTTCGACATCGACAACTAGACGATCGAAGTCGGTACGCTGTTCGACACGAGTTGCTTCAACTTTGTAAGTCACCTTTAGAACTGGTGAATAAATTGAATCAACTGGAATTCGACCGATCTCTGCGCCAACTGCCTTATTTTGAACTGCAGTTACATAACCGCGTCCACGTTCGATAGTTAGTTCGATTTCTAGGTTTGCCTTGCCATTTAGTGTTGCGATGTGAAGATCAGGATTATGAACTTCTACGCCTACTGGAACTGCTACATCTGCACCAGTGACTGCGCCAGAACCTGACTTACGGATGTAAGCAGTTGCTGGTTCATCATTCTCTGATGAAAGAACTAGGTTCTTTATGTTTAGAACAACTTCAGTTAAATCTTCCTTTACGCCTTCAAGAGTTGTGAACTCGTGAAGTGCACCTGCAACGCGAATGCTGGTAACTGCTGCACCTGGGATAGATGAAAGCAGCGTACGACGCATTGAGTTTCCAAGTGTGTAACCAAAGCCTGGCTCAAGCGGTTCAATGATGAAACGTGAGCGGTGCTCTGATAGAACTTCTTCAGTAAGTGTTGGACGCTGTGCAATAAGCACGTTTTCTCCTCTTTCCTTTGAGGGGATCCACTATTTGATCCCCGTTCTGGTTTACTGCTTTTAAGCTTATTAATCCTTTTAAGAATTACTTTGAGTAAAGTTCAACGATTAGTTGTTCTTGTACCTGGGTATCGATCACTGAACGGTTTGGTAGTCCGTGAACGATGATGCGCATCTGTGATGGAACAACTTCCATCCAAGCTGGAACTGACTTCTCGCCGAATTCCGCGCTTGCAACGATGAATGGTGTTAGGTCATGTGACTTTGGAAGAACATCAATCACATCGAATTGTGAAACGCGATATGAAGGGATGTTTACCTTCTTGCCATTAACCAAGAAATGTCCGTGACGAACAAGCTGACGCGCCATGTCGCGGCTCTTTGCAAAACCTGCACGATAAACAACGTTATCTAAGCGAGTCTCAAGAAGGATAAGTAGGTTTTCACCTGTCTTACCTGCGCGGCGGTTAGCCTCTTCGTAATATGAACGGAATTGCTTCTCTAGTACACCGTAGATACGTGCAGTCTTCTGCTTTTCGCGCATCTGTAGTAGGTACTCAGATTCCTTACCGCGACCACGACCATGTTGTCCTGGTGGGTATGGACGAGATTCAATCGGGCACTTTGGACCATCGCACTTAGATCCCTTTAGGAAAAGTTTTACCTTTTCGCGACGGCAGCGCTTGCAATCAGCACCTGTATAACGAGCCATTTTCTATATCTCCTTAAATCCCGATTAAACGCGACGTGGTTTGGTAGGGCGGCAACCATTATGTGGAGCTGGAGTCACATCAGAGATTGATCCAACTTCAAGTCCTGCTGCCTGCAATGAACGGATAGCTGTTTCGCGTCCAGAACCTGGACCCTTAACAAATACATCCACCTTCTTCAAACCATGCTCTTGTGCACGACGAGCTGCAGCTTCTGCTGCCATCTGTGCTGCGTACGGTGTTGATTTACGTGAACCTTTAAATCCAACCTGACCTGATGATGCCCATGAAATTACTGCACCTGTTGGGTCGGTAATAGAAACGATTGTGTTGTTGAAGGTGCTCTTAATGTGAGCTTGTCCTGCAGCAACGTTCTTCTTCTCTTTCTTACGAAGCTTAACTTTGCCCTTTGCTGCGCCACCCTTTGCTGGGGCTGCAGCTGCGGCTTTCTTAGGAGCAGCCATTACTTAGTCACCTTCTTCTTTCCTGCGATTGCTACACGTGGACCCTTACGAGTACGCGCATTTGTATGTGTGCGCTGGCCACGGACAGGAAGTCCCTTGCGGTGACGAATACCTTGGTAGCTTTGAATTTCAACTTTACGACGGATATCGCCTGCGATTTCACGGCGAAGATCACCTTCGATTTTGTAATTAGCTTCGATATATTCACGAAGCTTTGCTAAATCTGGCTCTTGTAAATCCTTAACGCGGATATCACCTGAGATACCAGTAGCCTTTAGAGTTTCCTTCGAACGAGTAAGACCCATTCCAAAGATATAAGTTAGTGCGATCTCTAAACGCTTTTCGCGTGGAAGATCAACACCGACAAGACGTGCCATCTATATTCCTTTTAGTTCCCGATAGGTCCTCCGCGATGCTCATAATGTTTCTCAACATTATCTCCGGCCTATCGGACCAGAGGTCTTACTAATTAGATTTGCATCTAACTAATAAGTCGCATCACGCGTACTTTTTTTCGCGTTATTTACTTTTATTTATTTAATTAACCTTGGCGCTGCTTATGGCGAAGGTTTTCGCAAATGACCATAACGCGTCCTTTGCGTCGAATGACCTTGCACTTATCGCAGATCTTCTTAACGCTTGGTTGCACTTTCATTTGTTCTCCTTCTTTATATCTATCGTTACTTGTAGTTACTTATAACTACTTGTAACGGTAAATAATTCGACCCTTGGTAAGGTCGTACGGACTCATTTCTACAATCACACGATCTGCAGGAAGGATGCGAATATAATTTTTTCGCATCTTGCCACTGATGTGTGCAAGAACTTTATGTCCGTTTGATAACTCAACTCGGAACATTGCATTAGGTAAAGCTTCAGCAACAACGCCTTCCATTTCGATGGCGCTACCTTCTTTAGCCAAGACCCCTGCCTTTTTTGCTCCAAATCAACGTGCCCCGCTTTGAGGCGCGAAGGGTAATTCTATTTCCGCGTCTAAAAACAACCAAATCGAGGTTATTCGGCTGCAGATGCAACGAGACTTGCGCCTAAAAGTGCGGCCATGGACCAGAAAACTGCCCCAACGCCGGCCCCATTTGCCAGTAGCCCTGCAGCCATTGGAAGTAGAAATTGCCCCAACCTATTTCCAGTCAATCTGGCAGAGACAGCAAGAGCTCGCTCGTCCGCCTTTGTGCGAAGTGAAATTAGCGCCATTGTGAGTGGTTGGCCAAAACCTGATGCCAATCCTGCAATAAAAACCAAGCCACCTAAAGTTAATGGATCCGAGATATAAACCATCCCGATACAAGCAAACATAGTGATTGTTGTTGTAGAAATTAAGAGCGATTTATCTTTTATTTTTCTACTTACATAACCAAGTGAAAATCTTGAAATCATCGATCCAACTGCGCGTAACGAAATTATTAATCCGATAATTGCAGGATCAATAGCTCTCTCTTTGCCAAGCAAAGGCAGAAAAATAACAATCAAATCAAGCGTAGAAGAGATGGCCATCGAAATAAATACAGCTAATGAGATTTCTTTCCGAGAAAGCATAGATTTTGCAGCTGACCAGGTATTGCTCTGCTCCTCTGCAGCTTTGATGGTCGGTGAATTTTTCCGCCATGAGAATGTCGGAATTAAAGCAATCGAAGCTAAAAGAATTGCAAATAAAAATGCATTGTTGCTCTCTCTTGGCATGCCGTTTGCAAGGGAACCGGCAAGTAAACCTGCAAGAACTGGCCCAAAGGTATGGCCAAGAGATGCACTAAATGTGTAATAACCAAAAAGCCTGTTGTATTCAGATTTAGGAGCACGTAGCGCAACCATAGTTTGGCCGCCGACCATTAAAGCTAAATGTGAAAGACCCGAAAGTGCTGTGGCAATTGCCAAAGTCGCGACATTATTTGCAAAGAGCAGTGAGGTGCAAGTTGCAACCAAAGAAATATTTCCGATTACCAGGAACTTTCCTTCGCCATATTTGCCAACCCAACTTCCGAATTTAAGTGCGAGCAAAACTGGAAAGAGTGCATAGATTGCACCTATCAAACCAATAGCAGTTGCACCTGCATCAATTTCAATTGCTCGATATGTAATAAATGGGCGGACCACATACATGGTGGCTTGGGTAAAAGTAGAACTTATTAATAGACGTTTAGCCCAAGCCTCTACTGCCATTTTTTCTTACTTATCTGTTGGATATTTAATGTTGCGCTTCTTGATTGCACGCCAGATAAATGGTGTGAAAACAATGATTGCCAACAACAAATAGAGCACTTTTGATAATGGCGTCGCATATAGCGCTGATACGTCTCCAGCGCTAATTTGCAACGAACGTCGCATCTGAAGTTCTGCCATTGGACTTAAAATCAAACCAATAATCAATGGTGTAATTGGCACGCCAAATCGTCGGAATAAATAACCTACGACTGCCACTCCAAGTGCAATCCATAGATCAAAAATCGCATTGTTGGCTAAATACGCACCCATAAGTGCAAATGTGGTAATTCCAGCAAATAAATATGGCTTTGGAATATGAAGCAACTTAACCCAGACTTTCACAAAAGGCAGATTAAGTATTAAAAGTAAAGTATTGCCAACAAAGAGCGCAGCAATTAATGTCCAAACTACATCTGGATTTGTTGTGAAAAGAAGTGGGCCAGCCTGAATGTTGTAAGTTTGAAAAGCAACCAAAATAACTGCTGCGGTAGCTGATGTAGGTAAACCAAGTGCAAGCAGTGGCACTAGCGCACCTGCAGCATTTGCATTATTTGCTGCTTCAGGGCCAGCCACGCCTTCAATGGCGCCTTTACCAAATTCTTCTTTATGTTTTGAAAGGTTCTTCTCAACTGAGTAACTTAAGAAAGTTGGAACTTCTGAACCACCTGCAGGAATTACTCCTAACGGAAATCCAATTGCAGTACCGCGTAACCATGGCTTCCAAGATCTACGAATATCGCTCTTGGTCATCAGCGCTTTACCTTGCATCGCAACAAGCGACCAACCACTCTCTTTAGCGCGTGCTGCGATATATAACGCTTCACCTAATGCAAAGATAGAAACAATTACTGTTACGGTTTCGATTCCATCAATTGCATGGACATTTCCAAAAGTTAATCGTGTGGCCCCAGATTGCAGATCAGAGCCAACTAATCCAAGTGCCAGACCAACAGATAATGAGACCATGCCGCGAATCATTGAAGATCCAAGCAATGAACCAACGGTCATAAATGCAACTAACATCAATGCAAAATAATCTGCTGCAGTAACGGCGATGGCCCAATTTGCAAGAGATGGTGCAGCAAAAGCGAGAATTCCAGTAGCGATTGTTCCGGCAACGAACGAACCAATTGCAGCAGTTGCAAGAGCAGCGCCTGCACGTCCACGTTTTGCCATCTGATGGCCTTCAAGTGCTGTAATTACCGAGCCAGATTCGCCAGGGGTATTTAAGAGAATTGAAGTAGTAGAACCACCATACATAGCGCCGTAATAAATTGCGGCGAACATGATTAAAGCTGATGCCGGATTAATTGAATAGGTAATCGGAAGTAGTAATGCGATAGCAAGAGCTGGGCCAATACCTGGTAAAACTCCGACCAAGGTTCCTAAAATTGTTCCGGCAAGTCCGAACATTAAGTTGGTAAGAGTAAGCGCACTGGCGAAACCTTGTAGTAAGGACTCTAAATTACTCAAAGTAGCCCTTTCAAAATTCCCGCAGGCAAATTAACATTTAATAATTTTGTAAATGAAAGATAAACGACTAAAGCAAAAATTACTGCGATTAACAAATTTTTAATTAATTTTCGGGCGCCGTATGCAAATCCAACTCCAAAGAAAACAACAGTTGATGCAACAATAAAGCCAGCGCTCTCAATTAAGAATGGGTAGGTCAAAATTGAACCAGTTACCATCCCAAGAGTTTTCCAATCGGTTTTTGATTCAATCTCACCGAATTCAGTACCCTCTGGTTGGCCATAATTGCCACGGAGGATTTCAATTGTTAATACAATTGCAACTAATACAATAAAAATACCAATGATGGTTGGGAAAACTTGTGGTCCCACACTGCCAGATCCCGGCGGCACCAACATATTCTTAGCATCAAATAAAACTATTACACCTAGCAGAAGAAGAGAGCCCGCAAACGCGAGCTCTCCTACTGCTTCTTTTTTGAACTTAAGCAATTGAATTGATTAAGCCAGACCCAGGCTTACCAAAAGCTTGGTGATTGACGTTGTCTGATCCGAAATAAATGACTTGAAGTCATTTCCGCGGAATTCAAGATCGGTCCAATCTTTAGCCTTAAGTGTTGCCTTCCATGCATTGCCTGCACGAACTACATCTGCAACCTTTGCAAAGTTAAGTCGCTCTGCTGGAGAAAGTGTTCCTGGAGCATCAAATCCGCGCCAGTTACCGAATGTCATATCAATGCCTTGCTGAATTAAAGTTTTACCCTTAATTGAAGCAAGCGGCTTTGCAGATGAAAGAGCTAGAACGCGTAGCTTTCCAGCCTTTACATATGATGCAAATTCAGAGGTTCCTGAAACGCCAGCAACAGTCTGCTTTGAAAGTACAGAAGTTGTAACTTCTCCGCCACCTGCATAAGGAACATAATTCATCGCAGTTGCTTCAACTCCAACTTTCTCAACTAATAGACCCATGAATACATGGTCAACAGTTCCCTTTGAACCACCAGCAATTGGCATGCTCTTTGGATCTGCCTTGATGTCATCTAGTAGTTGATTAATGGTGCGGTACTTAGATGAAGCAGGAACCACAATTGCTTCCCATTCACGCATCAAACCTGAAATTTGTGTGTTATCGCCAAGCTTTAACTTTGACTTTGTTGATGCAACACCTGCAACCATCGCGAAGCCATTAATAAATGCAACATCTGAACGATTCTTCTGATCTTGGAAATAGCCAAGACCTACTGTTCCTGAACCACCAGACTTATATGAAACGGTGTAATCACTAAGCATGCCTTCGGCTTTCATGGCATCAGCAAATGCAATTGCAGTTGTGCCATAGCCACCACCAACACCTGAAGAAGCTACCCATTCGAGCTTAGAAATTGGCTTAACATCTTTATACCACCACTTTGTTTGACCTTTTAGAGTTCCGGTTGTGACAACCATGCATGTTAGGTCAGTGCCATCAACGCCTTTGCCTGGCGCGGTAGTTCCTTTTGCGGCTGCGGCTTCTGTGCAATCAGCTCCAACAGTTGCCTTCGATGCTGGCTTTGGAGCTGCATAAGAAGTTGCAGTTCCACTAAGTACCAATGCTGAAGTTGCAGCAACTGCAATCGCGCCAAAAAACTTCTTTGTTTTCATTAGCTCTTCTCTCTTTTTTAAATTTAATTTCCAGCCTAAAAAGCGGGGATGAGGCGGGAATGGGGAGAATTTATAGGCTTAGTGAGCCAAATTGAATGAAATTAAGTAACTTTTCTATTACTTATCGAAAATATCTGAAATTTCTACGCCTAAACGTGCAAGTTCCGCCTTGCCTCCATCTAGCGCAGTTAAAACAAATGGCTTGCCATCGGGGGCGATGCAATATGAATTTTCAAAGTGCGAGCCCCGAGATTTATCTTGGCTTACAACAGTCCAATCGTCACTAAGGACTTTGGTCTTATGTGTTCCTCTGGTGATCATAGGTTCGATTGCAAGACAAATACCTTCAACTAAATCAGGTCCATGGCCAGGTTTTCCATAATTTAGAACATGCGGTTCCATATGCATGGAAGTGCCAATTCCATGTCCACCATATTCACGCAAAATTCCGTAACTACCTTGAGAATTTACATACTCTTCGATTGCATGGCCGATATCGGAAAGTTTGGCGCCCTTCTTTCCTGCTGCAATTCCGCGCCACATTGATTCTTCGCACACATCAAGCATCTTTTGATCTTCTGGATCCCCTGCACCAACAATTACTGAGAATGCGGCATCGCCATGCCAACCATCAATAATTGCGCCACAATCTATTGAAACCACATCACCTTCAAGAATTACGCGATCTCCAGGAATTCCATGAACAATCTCATCATTTATTGAAACGCAAATAGTTGCTGGAAATCCATGGTAACCAAGAAAATTGGATTTACCTCCACCACGTTTAATGTTTGCAGCAGCGACTGCATCAAGTGCGGATGTGTTCATGCCCGGTTTAATTGTTTCGCGAAGTAATTGAAGTGTTTCACCAACCAATAAGCCTGCTTTTCGCATGCTCTTTAATTGATCAAGAGTCTTAAGCTCAATCGCCATAGCTCTTACTTACCTCTAATTCCTCTAATTGACGCGGCTTAGCGCTGCAATCGCTGAGTCAGTAATTTCATTTACTGGACCTGTTGCAGGTATTGAAATCAATAAGCCTTCGTTGCGATAGAAAGAAATTATTGGTTCTGTCTGTTCTGCATATACTTCAAGACGTCGCTTAATTACCTCAGCTTTATCATCTTCGCGCTGAATTAACTTGCCACCGCATGAATCACAAATGCCATCTACAGCAGGCTTCTCATTAACTATGTGATAAGGCTTTTGGCATTCAGAACATGAACGACGGCCAGAAAGACGGGTCACGATCTCTTCATGATCAACGCTTAGTTCAAGGGCTGCATGTAGTGGAGTATCTTTTTCAGCGAGAATTGCTCTCAACACTTCTGCTTGTGCCACATTTCTTGGATAGCCATCAAGTAAAAATCCATTTTCAAGGTCATTTTGATTTAGACGATCTTTAACCATTTCATTAGTAACTGAATCCGGAACTAATTCGCCTTTATCCATATATTTCTTCGCTTCAAGGCCGAGCGGAGTTTGACCTTTTAGATTTGCGCGGAAAATATCTCCGGTAGAGATATGTGGAATTGCGAAGTGCGCGGCAAGAAATTGAGCTTGAGTTCCCTTGCCTGCACCTGGTGGACCTACCAGGACTAATCGCATCTTATTTAAGGAATCCTTCGTAACTGCGCTGCTGTAATTGTGATTCGATCTGCTTAGCAGTATCAAGACCAACACCAACCACAATCAAAATCGCAGTGCCACCGAATGGGAAGTTCTGAGTTGCTCCGAAGAGAATCAAAGCTCCGATTGGAATAATCGCTACTAGCGCAAGGTATAGCGAACCTGGCGCAGTAATGCGTGAAAGTACATACTGTAGATATTCTGCAGTTGGCTTACCTGCGCGAATACCTGGAATGAATCCACCGTACTTCTTCATGTTCTCTGCAACCTCATCTGGATTGAAGGTAATTGCGACATAGAAGTAAGTGA
>JBEAMP010000039.1:0-18133 GCA_041165905.1 Actinomycetota bacterium | reverse complement strand
ATGTACGGAATTCGCAAGGCGGTAGAAGAGACAAAACCTGATGCTTGGTTAGTCGCTGAAAATGCTGATTTTGTCGCAAATGATTTAGCAGGACTTGGTTGGCATGGCACAATGAATTACCAAGGATTCTCACGCCCGTTATCTTCTTGGATGAACGAATCTGCAAAGTTGAGTGGGGGTTTTCAGGGCCTCCCAATTGATGCTCCAAGAATTACCGGCAAGCAATTTGTCGATACCATAAAGAATTTCAACGGATCGATTCCTTGGAGAGCTCTTATTGCATCTATGGTCTTGCTTGATTCTCACGACACTCCAAGATTTAGAACCATCGTTGCAGGTGATAGAGCAAAGCATCTTGCGGCGATGTCTATGTTGATGACTTATCCAGGTGTACCTTCGATCTTCATGGGTGATGAACTTGGATTTGAAGGTCTTTCCGGTGAAGATGCACGAAGAACTATCAATTGGGAAGATCGCAGTAATTGGGACCAACCATTTTTGGCTGAAGTTAAGAAGCTCACCAAGATTCGTAGAACTGAAGATGCGATTATTAATGGCGGATTAAGATGGGTTGCAGCTGAAGATAATTATCTGGCTTATTTAAGAGAATCAAAGAAGAGTAAAGTTTTAGTGGTAATCGCAGCCAAACCTTGCTCTGTTGATATCGATTTATCTAAGTTGGGCTATAAAGTATCAAAGACTTTATTTGGTCAAAAAGCTACAGGTACCAGAATTAAATACAAAACTAATACTGCAAATCAAGGCATTTGGAAGCTCTCATGAAGAAATTAGTAGCGTTAGCAGTAGTTGCACTCTCGTTTTTGACTTATTCCTCTGCCGCAGAAGATTTGACGGCGCTAGCCAGACCAACTATCAGAGGTGGTGCCGCTGATTCTCAAATATATTTTGTAATGACAGATAGATTTGCAAATGGAGATGTCAGCAATGACGAAGCAGGATTAACAGGATTTCCGGCAGTTACTGGTTACGACCCTGCAGATATTGGCTATTTCCATGGAGGAGATTTCAAAGGCTTAACTTCAAAACTTGATTACATTCAAGGTTTGGGTTTTAACTCCATTTGGATTACTCCTCCCGTTAAACAGCGTTATGTTCAAGGAGATTCAGCTGCCTATCACGGATATTGGGGACTTGATTTCACAACAATCGATCCACATTTAGGAACTGAGGAAGATTTCAAAAATTTTGTATCAGAGGCTCATAAACGAGACATGAAAGTTATTGTAGATATTGTCATAAACCATACGGGTGATGTAATTAAATATAGAGGCGATGTTTATAGTTACTCGGAAATTTCAGATTATCCTTACAAAGATTGTAGTGGAAAGAAATTTGATTTAAATAAATTCATCGGAAAAGCAAATTTCCCAAAACTTTGTGCAGCGAAATCTTTCCCAGTGCCACCAGTGGTTAGTGATAAGAATAAGAATATTAAAGCCCCAGCTTTCTTAAATGACATCACTAATTATCACAATAGAGGAGATTCGACATTTAGCGGTGAGTCTTCAACTTTCGGAGACTTCTTTGGGCTAGATGATGTTTTTACAGAGAAACCAGTAGTAATTGCAGGATGGACCAAAGTCTGGCAAGACTGGATAACTAAATTTGATATTGATGGATATCGAATAGACACTGCAAAACATGTAAATTCTGAGTTTTGGAAAGTATTCCTACCAGCAGTATTAAAAACTGCAGCTGCAGCTGGCAAAACTTCATTCCCGATATATGGTGAGGTTTGGGATACAGATCCAAATTACCTAGCCAAGTATGTGACTGATTATAAATTTCCGGGTGTATTAGATTTTGCTTTTCAAGCAGCCGCTTCCAAATATGCAACTTACGGAAACGGTGAGAGAGATCTACTTGAAATCTTCAATCAAGATGATTTATATACGACTGCAACTACCAGCGCATATGGTTTAACAACATTCCTAGATAACCATGACATGGGGCGGATTGGAATGTTTCTACAAGGCAATACTGATGCAAATGCTTCACAATTAGTTGAACGTGCAAATTTTGCCAATGCCTTGCTCTTCCTACTTAGAGGCGGACCAACTGTTTATTACGGCGACGAAAAGGGCATGACCGGAACTGGCGGAGATAAAGCGGCTCGCCAAGATATGTTCCCGACTCAAGTTATAGATTGGCAAAATGAGGTTCGGATTGGCGGAGAACCAATTGGAACAAAGAGCGCATTTGATGTAACCAATCCAATCGAAAAAGTTATGTCTGAATTACAGGTCCTGACAAAGAAATATAAAGCACTACGGTCAGGAACGCAGCAGCTTAGGTATGCAAACGATGGCTCATTTGCTGTAAGCAGATATGCAGATAAACAAGAATTCTTAGTGGCATTTAACGGACGAGATGCCGATGCAAAATTAAACTTAAATGTTTCTACTGATAATTCAAAATGGGCAATAATTTCAGGTAGAGCAAACGAAGTTTCAGCCACTGGCAAAAACGTAACTTTGACTCTCCCAGCCCGAAGCTGGGTGGTTTTGAAAGCAGAGTCAGAATTTGCTCCGACTTCTAAATTAAGTATTACTTTAAATAAGCCAATAGTAGATATTCGCACTTACGAGCAATATGTGGCATTAACGGCGGCAGTGCCTGGCAGCGATTTCAATGAAGTTACCTTTGCAGTTCGACAAAAGGGAAAGCCATGGAGCATTGTGGGAACATCTGATCGTCGAATCTTAGGAGTAACTGGATTCAAAGATGGCTTGTACCGCGTTTACTTACATCAAGATAAATATAAAAAAGGTACTCAGCTAGAAATTGTCGCTATTGCAGTTAACGCAAATGGCGAAAAAATTGCTTCAGGATTGCAGAGTTACTTAATCAAGTAGCCAAAATTCTAAGGCGTTAGAAATCTGCTTGGCCCAAGCTCTCTCATTATGCCCGGCGCCTCGATAGACCGTACTTTTGAAATTGGAATTCCAACCAAGTTGGCGCATTAATTGATCAGCGTAATCCTGATCATTCTTATATGTGCTGTCTAATTTTTGATCTCCGCGACTCATCCAAACTTTATGGCTACCTGGCTTAGGTAAATCATTAAGCACGTGATCAACTAAAGGTTTGCCCCCAATAACCCAATGTGGAGAAAATGCCAATGCTGTTGCAAAGAAATCTTTTCTAATTCCTAAGGCGTTTAAAGTTGCCAAGCCACCCATGCTAGATCCAACCATTGCTGTGTTTTCAAAAGTTGGTTTAAAGTTTATGGATTCTGTAATTGATGGAACGATGCGCTCTGAGATTAATTGATGGTAGGTATTTCCATTTAAATCATCAACATTAAGTTCAGTTTTCATCAGCGGTTTTACTGGTCCTTGGAAAGCGCTCTGTGGCGTTAAATCTTTAAAACGACCATGTGGGTTCTCTTTCGTACTTGAGTGAAATACTCCAATGATTGCTGGTGGGGTTAATCCATGCTTTTCAAAAATTTTGATGGCATTTTGCGCCATTCTCCAAGTAAATCTCCTGGTAGCGGTCCTTGGGTCAAATATATTTTGGCCATCATGTGCAATTAGCAGGTGGGTTGGGTTCTTTGGCGCCCAAAAATCGACCAAACGACCATCAAAGCTAACACGATGAACTTGGCCAGGAACATTTCTAACTTGGAAATGCGAAATCTCCTTCATGATGAAACACTAGCACCGTGAAGCGAAACATTATGTGGTTCCGCCGAGATTTACGTCTTGGTGATAATCCAGCTCTCTTAGCTGCGATTGAGAATTCAGATGAAATAGTTCCGCTCTTTATTTTGGACCCAAAGCTGATAAAGCAAGCGGGCAATAAGCGATTGGCGTACTTAGCAAATTCATTACGATCACTTGATGAATCGCTTGGAGGAAAGCTTCATATTGTTGCAGGGGATCAAGTTGAAGTATTGAAAAGCTATAAAGCTGCTGAAGTACATATTTCAAAGGAATACGAACCATATGGTGCAGCGCGTGATCAACGAGTTGTAAAAGCAGGTATCAATTTGATTGAGACCGGTAGCCCATATGCTGTTGCACCAGGTCGAGTCAGAAAACCTGATGATACAAATTATCGCGTTTATACACCGTTCTATAAAGGATGGATGGCACATGGTTGGCGAAATCCAGTTGCAGCACCAAAAGAAATAAATGCTGTCGGGCCGAATAAATCACAACGAGAATTTCCAGAATGGAATACTGAATGTGAAATCCCTCTTGCTGGAGAGTCAAACGCACTTGCACGTTTTGAGTGGTTTAAAGCCAATGCCTTAGATAGTTATGACGAACAGCGCAATATGGCTGGAATTGACGGAACTAGCAAGATGAGCGCACCGTTAAAGTTTGGCGAAGTTCATCCAAGAACTTTGTTATTTGGTTTAGGTGCGAGCAAAGCTCATGATACTTTCCGCAAGGAAATTGCTTGGCGTGAATTTTACGCGGATGTACTTTTTCATAATCCAAATACGATCGATGAGTATTACACTCCAAAATTTGCAAACATGAGATATGACCAACCTGGAGAGAAATTTAAAGCTTGGTGCGAAGGCAAAACCGGTTATCCATTTGTCGACGCTGCAATGCGTCAACTCGTTACAACTGGCTGGATGCATAATCGCACCCGAATGGTGGTGGCATCATTTTTGGTAAAAGATTTACATATTGAATGGCAACATGGTGCTAACTTCTTTATGGAACATTTAGTTGATTTTGATCCTGCCAGCAATTCACATGGCTGGCAGTGGACAGCTGGTTGCGGCACAGATGCCTCTCCCTATTACAGAGTATTTAATCCGACCGAACAAGGCAGAAAATTTGATCCGGATGGCGATTACATTCGCAAATACATCCCAGAACTAGCCGCGCTACCAAATGAATTAATCCACGAACCTGGCCTTTCATACATCGCGCCTATCGTTGACCACAAAGTTGAACGTTTGGAATCTTTGGCACGCTTAGATGAGATTAAGGGTTAAGTTTCACCGCTAAACCTCACCCCACTATGGCTCGCCAAGGGTGAGTTTTTCCATCACCCTTAGGCCATGGTTTATAGCGAGCTTCGAGATTTTGCATATAAGGCTAAGGGTGATGAACTGCGCAATTATGCAGCTCAGCTCTTAAAGCAAGATCCCAACCTCGTTCATGAAGCAGATTCACTTGAATTGGTCGCATTCTTAGTTGATACAGATTTTGCAGGAGCCGAAGCAAAACTTGAAACACTCCAATTTAAATACTCCAATTCACCACAAAGTCAACAAATTATCTCTACGTCAAATTTGGTTAAGTCTCATCTAAATTTCGCTTTTGGGCGTTTTGAAGCTTTGCAGATAAATGTCGAAGAAGAGTTGAAGTCTTTCGAATCTGGAATTTCAAAAATTGAAGTCGCCGATATTCTTCAAATGCTCAGGTTGAGTTCGCAAAAAGACTTAATACTTAATGATTTCGTATCTTTAAGTCGAATTACAAAAATGCTAGAAAAATCCCTCAATTCTGAAGATAAAGATCAAGCTTTCTATTTGAGAAATTCGATTTTAGCTATGACAAGGGCCTCCGAAGGCGAACATCGAAAAGCATTAGAACTTGCAAATAAAAACATAAAAATTGCCGAACAAAATAACTACACTGGCATTCTTTTTCCCTTTGATTCACTATATGTAAAGGCAATCTCTTTGATGGCCATGGCATTACCTCAAGAATCGCTGCTAGTTTTTGAAAAACTTAAGAGTGAGTCACTCAAATATGAGCAGTGGCCTTGGTATTACTTGGCGGATGGTTATCTCTCGCGAGAGCTGGCAATAAATAATAAATTACCTGAAGCTCTGTCCATAATTCGTGAAGAGCGTGAATTAATTTCAAAAATGAATTTACAAAACGAACTATCTTTTTTCCCTGATTCAAGCGAACTTTTTATTCGATATTTAATTAAGGATATTGAACGAATTGAAATTCTTACTAATCGATTACCTAATACAATTTTGGTACAACAAATTCGCGCTCTCAAAGAGGAGTGGAATGGGCGTGACATGCTTGAGTGGATTAAGTCTCTTCCAGAAAGCACTGCTAGAGAAAGAATTTACAAATTGGTGGCTCTAGCGGACTATTTTTCAGATCGAGAGAGTGTTGCCGTTGATTACATGCGACAAGCCTTAAAACTGGTTGAAGAGACTGGTGCAATTGAATTCTTGTTAAGGCAACATAAGCTTTTCGACATCATCATAAAAGCGGCACATCAATTATCAACACCGTTTACAGAAGATATTGCACGCAGAATCACGGATCGTGCTCGAGAGAATCAACAAAATAGAAGTGGATCGATTCCGGTTCCATTAACTACGCGCGAATTAGAAGTAATTAGACATTTAGCAACCGGCAAACCAATCAGTGCTATATCAGAAGCGCTACACGTCTCGATGAACACCATGAAGACCCACTTGAGAAATATCTATAGAAAACTGGATGTAGATGGCCGTGAGTCTGCGGTTGAAAAAGCTAAAAGCCTCTTCTTAATTTAGTTAATTTGGCCCGATTTTTCCCTAATCCGTAACCCTGATAATCTTACGCCGCTTAACGGTAGATTGCCCGAGCGGCCAATGGGAGCGGACTGTAAATCCGCCGGCTCTGCCTTCGAAGGTTCAAATCCTTCATCTACCACCAAAGCAAATGAAAGCGTCACCTTGATGGTGGCGCTTTTGTGATTTCAGAGATAACTTCATGTCATGGCTTTTGACGTAATTCGAATTCGCAAAGAGTTTCCTTCTCTTGAATCAGGTATTGCATTCTTTGATGGTCCAGGTGGTTCGCAAGTTCCAAAAAACGTGGGGGATGCAATTGCAAAAGCAATTGTGCAGCCAACTTCTAATCGAAATACCGTAACTATTTCAGAACAGAATGCAGAGAAATGTGTTTTGGATTATCGTCAAGCAGTTGCAGATTTATTAAATTGCGATCCCAAAGGAGTTATTTACGGTCGTAGTTGGACGCAATTAATTTATGACTTATCTCGAAACTTGGCGAAGAATTGGGGGCCAGGTGATGAAATCATTGTTACTCGACTCGATCATGATTCAAATATTCGTCCATGGGTACAAGCGGCAGAATCTAAAGGCGCCACCATCAAATGGGCAGAATTCGATACCCAAACTGCCGAATTACCAGTGGAAGCAATTTCAAATTTTTTATCGAGCAAAACTAAATTTGTTGCATGCACTGGCGCTGCAAATACTTTAGGTACTAAACCGGATATTGCCGCTATTGCAAAGGCGGTACATAGTGTTGGGGCACTTTTCCTTGTTGATGCGGTTCATTTAACACCACATGCGGTGATTGATTTCAAAGCAATCGGCGCTGACTTTATAGGTTTTTCTTCATATAAGATTTTTGGACCACATTGTGCATCTTTAGTTGCCGACCCTGCTTTGCTTGAGAGCATTAAAAATGACAAATTAGCCCCATCTACCTTGGTAGTTCCAGAACGATTTGAATTTGGAACGCTTCCATATGAAATTATGGCTGGAGTTACTGCCTCTATCGATTTCATTGCAGGAATGGATTATGAAGCTACTGGTTCTCGCCGTGAGCGAATAGTTAAATCTATGCAAGCTTTAGAAAATTATGAACATCCGCTCTTTGAATATATGGAAAATCAAATAAAAAGTCTGCCTGGAGTGACTACTTATGGCCACGCTAAAGATCGCACGCCAACTTTATACTTTAGCTTTGCAGGCAAGAATGGCGTTGATATTTATAAGCATTTAGCAAAGACAAAGGTCAATGCTCCTTGCCATAATTTCTACGCATTCGAAGCATCACACAAACTTGGATTGGGAGATGGCGGTGCCTTACGTGCTGGTTTAGCTCCTTATTCAACTAAAGAAGATATAGATCGTTTAATTGCAGGTTTAGAGAGCTTTTAAAGCAGAGACAACTTTTGTAAGCGATGCTTTTGCATCTCCAAAAAGCAAAGTTGTCTTTGGATCATAAAGTAATTCATTTTCGATGCCAGCAAATCCTGGGCGCATTGAACGTTTCAAGAAAATGATATTAGCTGCCTGATCAACATCTAGAATTGGCATTCCATAAATTGGTGCACCAGGTGTGGTTTTAGCAGCAGGATTAACCACATCGTTTGCTCCAACTACTAGGGCTACATCAGTTTGTGCAAATGTTGGATTAACTTCTTCCATCTCACTTAACTGTTCGTAAGGAACATTGGCTTCTGCAAGTAGCACATTCATGTGTCCTGGCATACGGCCAGCAACTGGATGTATTCCGTAAGCAATATCAATACCTTTTGCGGTTAGTAGATCAGCCATTTCACGAATAGTGTGTTGAGCTTGTGCGACCGCTAAACCATATCCAGGAACGATCACGACTCGTCTTGCATAATTCAGCAAAATTGCCACATCATCTGGGGAACCACTTCGAACCGGACGTGTTTCTTGTTCGCCACCTCCAGCTACTGCCTTTGCAGTAAATGCACCGAAGAGTGTTCCAAATAGGGAACGACCCATAGCTTCTGCCATCAATCTGGTCAAAATAGTTCCAGATGCACCTACTAAGGTTCCGGCAACAATCAAAAGAATATTTTCAAGTACATATCCACTAGCTGCTACGGTCAAGCCAGTAAAGGCATTTAATAGGGAAATTACGATTGGAACATCGGCGCCACCCACTGGAAGTACAAATAGCACACCAAAAATCAGTGATAGCAGAGCTAGCAATTCAAGTAATGAATTGCCTCCTTGAACTATTACATAACCTGCATTCACAATTATTGCGACAAGCGTGCCTGCAATTACAAAACGTCCACCCGGGAATATCACTGGGCGAGTAGTCATTAATTCCTGCAATTTTAAGAAGGTGACCACAGAGCCACTAAATGAAATGCAACCCACAACAACTGTGAAAACAGTTGCAATAACTGCAAGGGTAGAGGCAGCATCGCCAAGATTTAAATACTCGACAATCGCTACCAAAGCAGCAGCGCCACCTCCAACACCATTAAATAGCGCAACCATTTGTGGCATCTGCGTCATCTGAACCATGCGAGCAGCAGGAACTCCAACAGCAATACCTACAATTAATGCACCAATAATTAATGGAAGGTTCTGTAAACCTTTTCCATCTTCTCTATAAAAAAAGACCACAAATGTGGCAACACCTGCACCGGCTGCTCCAATTAAATTTCCACGACGGGCACTCTTTGGATGAGATAGACCTTTGAGAGCCAGAATAAAGGCAACAGATGAAAGTAAACCAAGGAGGTCATACAGATTTCTGCTCATTGTTACTTCTTTCCTTTGAACATCTCAAGCATTCGATCTGTTACCACAAAGCCACCAATCATGTTGATAGTTGCCAGAACAATTGCAATAACACTTAGTACTAACTCAAGCCCACCTTCTGCGTGGCCAGCAACCAATATCGCTCCTACCAGAATTATTCCGTGTATAGCGTTGGCTCCAGACATCAATGGAGTATGTAGAGTTGTTGAAACTTTCGAAACAACCTCAAAACCAACGAATACTGCAAGCGTAAATATTGCCAACAGTGCTAGACCATTGCTCATGAGTTTCTCCTTGAACCATCGTGTGTAAGCGCAGAAGCAGCAACAATTTCATCTTCAAAATCGATATTTAAGCTTACTTTTTCGCCTTCTTTTTCTGGTGCTGTAATTAAAGTTAATAAATTTAATAAGTTGCGTGAATAAAGACTTGATGCATGAAATGGAAGAGAACTTGGTACATCTTTGCCGCCCCAAATAATTACACCACCACTAGTCGTAATTATTTCTCCTGCAACAGAACCTTCAACATTTCCGCCGGTTTCTGCAGCAAGATCCACGATTACAGAACCAGGGGTCATCGCATCAACCATGGTTTTAGTCATTAATCTTGGTGCAGTTCTTCCTGGAACCGCGGCAGTTGTTATCACGACATTTGATTTAGCAATATAGGGAGTGAGCAAATCTTGCTGCTGCTTTGCTCGCTCCTCAGTCATTTCCCGTGCATACCCACCTGCACCTGCAAGTGATTCCAATTGCAAGTCAATGAAAGTTGCACCCATTGATTTAACTTCATCTGCGGAAGATGGACGAACATCATATGCACTCACAACTGCGCCTAAACGTCGCGCAGTTGCAATCGCTTGAAGTCCAGCAACACCTGCACCTAAAACTAATACTTGTGCCGGAGTTACAGTTCCTGCTGCAGTCATTAAAAGCGGAAAGAATCTAGGACTTAACTCTGCACCAATTAAAGCTGCTTTATAGCCTGCGCAAAGTGCTTGCGAAGTTAACGCATCCATAGATTGAGCTCTAGAAATTCTAGGTACTAGTTCCATTGAAAAGGCAGTTGCACCAACTTTTGCAAGCGCTTCGATATTTTCAGCTGCAGTAGTTGGTGAAAGGAAAGAAATTGTTACTGCACCTTTTTTCAAATTAGAAGATTGAGATGGGGTAAGAGGCTGTACAGAGAGCACAACATCTGCATCTTTTAAAACTTCTCCTGCAATTTTTGCACCCGCTAATTCATAGTCTTTATCTGTTGCTTGCGCATGAATTCCAGCGCCACTTTCGATAACAACTTCAAAGCCAAGCTTGGTGAATTTATTGATGACGTCTGGAACTAGCGCTACACGCTTCTCTCCAGCTCTGATTTCTTTTGGAACTGCGACACGCATGTGGCAAATGTACTAAGCAAGTGCCTTACTTACTAGTGATTGCTTCTTAATTTCCTTTTAATTCGCCACGAGTTAAGTGATAGAGCAGCGCTTGAATTGTGGTGCGGCGATGGAATGCTTCGCGCCAGATAACAGATTTAACTCCGTCAATTACGCTTGCTTCAACTTCTTCCCCTCGATGTGCCGGTAAACAATGCATAAAAATTGAATCTTTGGCGGTGTGTGACATAAGTGACTCAGTAACCGCAAAAGGTGCTAGCACTTTCATTTTCTCGTTACGTTCTGATTCTGGATCTCCCATTGACATCCAAACATCTGTATAAATTACTGAAGCATCTTTAGCTGCAGCTATTGGATCATTTGTTAATTCAATAGTTCCACCATTTTTATTTGCAATCGCTTTTGCCTCTGCCACGAAATTAGAATCGGGTGCCCATTTACCATCTGGAGTGGCTGCAACTACATGTGCTCCCATGATTGCTCCCATGATTAACCATGCGTGAGTCATATTGTTGCCATCTCCAAAATAAGAAAATTTGCGACCTGAGATATCTTTTCCAAATACCTCGCGAATTGTTAGCCAATCAGCTAGTAATTGAGTTGGATGATCATCATCTGTTAAAGCATTAATGACTGGGATTGTTGCATTAGCTCCGAGTTCGTTTACATCAGATTGTTTGAAGGTTCTGATAATGAGCGCATCGCAAAAGCCACTGATAATTTTTGCAGTATCTGCAATGGTCTCACCGCGACCTAGTTGAAGTTCGTCGCCCCGGATAAAAATAGGAGTTCCACCTAGATGTGCAGTTGCAGTCTCTGAGGCCAAACGAGTTCTGGTGGATGGTTTGGTCATGTAAATTGCCACCGATTTATTGCGTAGCTGATCAGGAGCTGAGAGTGGATTAGCAGCGAATTTTGCAGCAGTGTCTAGCAACATTTCGACATCATCGCGAGATAAATCCGCGGTGCGCAGTAAGTCCTTCATCTGATAATTCTACCTATAAAAGTAAACTGCCACTCATGTTAAAGCAAGCCAAGCTAACCGCAGCAATCGCTGTGATTATTGGCCTTTCATTAACTCCAGCCTTTGCAGAGAACCCACAACCACGCAAAATTTACAGCGGCTGGATTCCTTATTACGGAATGAAAACATCACTTCCGGCGGCATTGAACAACGCTGATTTAATTCGCGAAGTAATGCCTTTCTGGTACACATTGAAATATAACTCTAACAAAGTAACTATCTCGGATTTATATTCACCAGCTAATCCAAGCGTTCCAATCGCCACACCACTTGCCACAATGAAAAATGCAGGCATGTTGATTATTCCAACAATTACCGATGGTACAGATAAGTTAGTTTTATCAAATTTACTTTCTTCAGAAGCAGGAAGAACAGCTGTTGTTACTGCAATAAATCAATTAGTTTTAGACAGAAACTTTGACGGAATAGATTTAGATTTTGAAGGTTTTGCATTTGTTGATGGGAATACAACTTGGAATAAAACTAAACCGTATTGGGTAGCTTTTATTAAGCAGCTAAGCACAACTTTAAGAGCTAATGGAAAATTATTATCAGTTACAACACCGTATCTACTTGATCCAGCATCAGGCAAAAAAGGTTATTTTGTATATGCCTGGGAAGAAATTGCTAAAGATATAGATAGATTGAGAATTATGACTTACGACTATTCGGTCGCAAAACCTGGACCGATAGGACCACTTTCATGGACTGAAAGCACTGTCAAATATGCAACTTCAATTATGCCAGCATCAAAAGTATTTCTTGGTTTAGCAGGGTACGGAAGAGATTGGGTTACTAAAGTTACGGGAGTTTGTCCTGCTGATGTTGCTAAGTCTGTTGTAGCAGGAGCAAAAGCTGCGACATTTCTAATGAGCAATGCTGCAAATCTTGCAGCAGGATATGGCGCAACTATTACTTATAACGAAACTCATCAAGAAGCCACTTTTACATATCAAAAGGTTTACAACGGAAACACCTCAACCGGTCTCTCAACCAGCTGTACCGCAACTAGAGTTGCTTGGTATCAAGATGCTCGCGCGTTTGAAGTGCGTGCAAATCTTGTAGGGAAGTACCGACTGGGTGGTGTGGTTGCTTGGACTATTGGTTTTGAAGAACCACAGGCGATGGAAAAAATTAGAAATGTCGCGTTATCAATTGCACCGGATAAAGTGCTTTCAAGTATCACGAGTGATCTCACAGAATTTACATATGGACAATTAATTAATTTAACTGGAACTTTCACATTGGCGGATAAACAACCTATTGCATCACTACCAGTGAAGGTGGAAGTTAAGAATTCTCTAGATCAATCATGGCGAGAAATCACAACACTAACAACTGGTTTAGATGGAAAAGTTTCTCTACCAATTTACTTGGGGGTTAATCAAAACATTAGATTAAGAAGCGATGGTACTTGGGAGCGACTAGAAGGAATATCAAACGAGCAGATAATCAAAGTTAAGCCGCAGATTAAAATAAAGGCACCTACTAGCGCAGCGATGAATAGCAAAATTTCTATCTCTGGGATTGTAAATCCAGGCAAACAAATTCCGGTCTTGCTCGAAAAGTTTGATGGGAAATGGAATCAAGTTGCATCTAGTGTCACCGATGTAAATGGTTTCTATACATTTATCTATGCAGCAGGCGGCAGCCCTTTCCTTAATTTACGCGTAAGCGCCGCAGGTTCCACATCTACGCCTGTAACAGTCGCCATTCGCTAGTTAAAATTGACCATGGTCAAAATCAATACTCATTTAGACGAAGAGCTAAAAGCCATTTTTAGCAACGACCGTCTTTGGGTATGTGTAGTTTGGGATGATCCTGTTAATTTAATGTCTTATGTAACTTATGTATTTATGGAACTTTTTGGTTATACCAAAGAGCATGCAACTGAATTGATGCTCAAAGTTCATAATGACGGAAAAGCAGTTGTTTCAAATGGTTCTCGTGAAGAAATGGAAAGAGATGTCCAACGTTTACATGAGTATGGTCTTTGGGCAACTATTTCAAAAGAAGAGTTGTAATGGCTGATCAACAAAATGGTTTTAAACGCCATGGCGAGAATGAATATCAAGCCAAATTCTCCGAATCTGAGCGAGAAGTACTGATTAATTTAAGTGAACAAATCATCGAACTCTTAGCGGAACGAGTAGATCATGCAAATGATGATCCGCTAGCTGCAATGGTAGGAATTACGGTCCATGATGCACCACCAGAAGATGAAGTTTTATTGAGACTTCTTCCAAATGCTTACGCAGATGAGGCCGCAGCTTCAGAGTTTCGTAGATATACCGAATCAACGTTAAGAGATAAAAAACGTGCGCATTCCATGGCAATCAGGAGTAATCTCATAAATGCAGGTAATCAACCAATTGATTTAGATCATGAAGGTGCAAATGCTTGGCTTGGTGGATTGAATGATATTCGTCTTGCCTTGGGCGTTAGATTAAAAATTGAAGATACTCAACAAGAACATTTGGAATTACTTAAGCCAGATGACCCACTAAGAGCGGTTTATGCCGTTTACACATGGTTAGGTTGGTTACAGGAGAGTTTGATACAAGCGTTAATGGATGATGTAACTGAACGCTAAACTATCTACATGGCCGAACGCGATTACAACGGGGAGATTGCTGCCCTAAGTCAGACGCTTTCTGGCATAGAACAAGTACTCGATTTACCAAAATTAAAAGAAGAAGCTGCAAAACTTGAAATTGAAGCTGGAGCGCCAGATCTTTGGAATGACACTGAGAATGCGCAACGGATAACTTCAAAATTGAGCCATACCCAATCTCAAATAAATAAATTAACAACGCTTCGCAGGAGAATTGATGATATTCCGGTACTCCTTGAATTGGCTGAAGAAGCAGGCGACAAATCAGCCTTTGTAGATGCTGATACTGAGTTAAATTCAATTACAAAAGTTTTAAGTGAATTAGAAGTACAGACTCTTTTATCTGGTGAATATGATGAACGTGATGCTTTGGTGACAATTCGCTCTGAAGCAGGCGGAGTTGAGGCATGTGACTGGGCAGAAATGATCAGCCGTATGTATTTACGTTATTGTGAAAGACATAATTACAAAGTTGATGTGCTAGAAACTTCATATGGCGAAGAAGCTGGAATTAAATCAACAACATTTAGAGTATCTGCGCCATATGCATATGGGACATTGTCGGTCGAGCAAGGAACCCATCGATTGGTCCGAATTTCACCATTTGATTCACAGAGTCGACGCCACACTTCTTTTTGTGGAGTTGAAGTCGTACCAGTTGTAGATCAAAGTGATCATATAGAAATTGATGAAAAAGAGATTCGAGTCGATGTTTACCGATCATCTGGCCCTGGTGGTCAAGGTGTTAACACCACTGACTCTGCTGTACGTATTACTCACATGCCGACCGGCATTGTCGTTTCTTGTCAGAATGAACGTTCCCAAATTCAGAACAAAGCAACTGCAATGGCAGTTCTTCAATCAAAATTATTAGAACGTCGACGACAAGAAGAGCAAGCAAAAATTGATGCTCTTAAGGGAAGTAATTCTGGTTCATGGGGCAATCAAATGCGTTCATATGTATTGCATCCTTACCAAATGGTTAAAGATTTACGCACTGATCATGAAACAGGAAATACACAGGCAGTTTTAAATGGTGAAATTGATGATTTCATCGAATCAGGAATCCGCTGGCGTCGTACTGCGTAATAAATCACCTTTCTCCAAAGTTGAGCGTGTGAAAAAGCTGAGAAATTGGCGAAATATCGGGAAATTGCCATTTAGTTACCTAAACTTGCCTCGTTATGATCAGATTTGAAAACGTCAGCAAGATTTATCCAGGCACAGATCGTCCAGCCTTGGATAACGTCAATCTTGAAATTGAAAAAGGCGAATTCGTCTTCCTCGTTGGTCTGTCCGGTTCAGGTAAATCGACTTTCTTACGTTTAGTACTTCGTGAAGAACGTCCAACCACCGGAACAATTCATGTAGCTGGCAAAGATTTAAATACTCTGCCAAATCACAAAGTTCCGGAACTTCGCCGCCAAGTCGGCACGGTTTTCCAAGATTTCCGCTTATTGCCTAATAAGACCATTACTGAGAATGTAGCTTTTGCACTTCATGTTTTAGGTCATTCACAAAAAGAGATTAACCGCGAGGTCCCAGAAGTGCTAGAACTCGTTGGACTTGAAGATAAAGGCGATCGTAAGCCATCTGAAATTTCAGGTGGTGAACAGCAGCGTGTAGCTATTGCAAGAGCATATGTAACTAAGCCACCTATTTTAATTGCAGACGAGCCAACTGGAAATTTAGATCCTGCGACCTCAGTTGGCATTATGAAATTACTTGATCGCATCAATCGTGAAGGCACGACTGTACTTATGGCAACGCACGATTCTGGAATTGTGGATCAAATGCGCAAACGAGTTATCGAATTAGATCAGGGCCACGTAGTTCGAGATCAAGTACGTGGCGTATATGGATACACGGGGTAATTAAATGCGCGCTCGATTTGTTGCAAGCGAAGTAGGAATTGGATTACGTCGTAACGCGACTATGACCTTTGCGGTAATGGTTACTACGGCAATTTCTCTTAGCCTTCTAGGTATCGGATTACTCTCAAATGCTCAAGTCAAGGCGATGAAGGATTACTGGTACGACAAAATTGAAGTTTCAGTTTTCTTATGTAGTTCCCTATCGGAATCTGCATCTTGCTCGACCGGTGTTGTTACATCAGAACAACGACTTGCTATTCAACAAGATCTTCAAGCTTTACCAGTAGTAGATAAGGTTTATTACGAATCACAATCAGAGGCGTTTTTGCATTTTAAAGAGCGCTTCAAGGACTCTGCTATTGCGCAGAACGTAACAGCCGATCAACTTCCAGAGTCATTTAGAGTCAAATTAAAAGATCCAACTCAATATGACGTTGTAGTTTCTGCATTTACTGGGCGCCCAGGTGTTGACGTAGTTCAAGACCAAAGAACTATTCTAGATAAATTCTTTAAATTATTAGGAGTTCTTCGAGATGGTGCGCTCGCGGTGGGCTTGGCTTCAGTATTAACTGCGGCACTGCTAATTAGTAATACTTTGCGTATTGCTGCATTCAACCGCAGACGTGAAACAAATGTTATGAAATTAGTTGGTGCAACTAGTTGGTCTATTCAGTTGCCATTCTTGCTAGAAGGTGTCTTCTCAGCATTCGTCGGTTGGATTATGGCAACTGGTCTTCTTGCAGGAATTAAATCGGTAATTGATAGCAAAATTGCTCCGTTACTTACTTTCACTAAGTTTTTTGGTTGGGGAGAGGTCTGGATTGCATCTGCTTGGCTGCTACTTACTGGCCTAGCTGTATCAATTCTGGCTTCTGCAATCACATTACGTAAGTATCTAAAGGTCTAATACAATTCCTAGCGTGAGTAATTCACCGATTGGAATATTTGATTCTGGCGTAGGCGGCTTAACAGTTGCTCGAGCCATAATTGATCAATTGCCTAATGAGTCAACTATTTACATTGGCGATACTGCTCGTGGCCCATACGGACCACGAAAGATTGCCGAAGTGCGCGAATTCTCTTTAGAAATCATTGAATTCTTAGTTAAACGTGGTTGCAAAGCAATCGTGATTGCTTGCAATACTGCAAGTTCAGCAATGCTTCGAGATGCTCGCGAAAGATTTCAAGTACCAATTATCGAAGTTATACAACCGGCTGCAAGACGAGCAGTTGCGGCTACTCGCTCAGGAAAAGTTGGTGTAATTGGCACTAATGCCACTATCGACTCAGGATCATATTTAGATGCATTTGCTGCCGCACCACAATTACAAATTACCTCTAAAGCATGTCCAAGATTTGTTGAGTATGTTGAACGTGGCGAGACAACAGGCGCAGAGATAACTGCGATTGCACGCGAATACTTGGCTCCCATGATTGAGGCAAAAGTTGACACTCTGGTTTTAGGTTGCACCCATTACCCATTGCTAACTGGTGTAATTTCATATGTTATGGGTGAGGGCGTAACACTTGTTTCATCAGCTGAAGAGACCGCTAAAGATTTGTACAGGGTTTTAGTCGAAAAGAATTTATTGAGAGAAAATTCAAAGAGCGCTCCAAGCCATGAATTCTTAGCAACCGGTGATTCTCACCAATTTGAAGTTTTGGCCCGACGTTTCTTGGGACCAGAAGTAACGAAAGTCCAGCACCAGGATCTTTAAGGGAGCACTAATGGTAAGAAATGATGGCAGAAGTAATAACCAATTACGCGAAATTAAATTTACGCGCAATTGGTTAAATAATGCAGAAGGTTCAGTCATTGTTGAATTCGGTGACACTAGGGTTTTATGTGTTGCGTCATTTACGCCAGGCGTTCCAAGATGGTTAAAAGATTCTGGTAAAGGTTGGGTTACATCAGAATATTCAATGCTTCCTC